>CAZIAG010000238.1:0-6421 GCA_964537375.1 uncultured Roseivirgaceae bacterium | reverse complement strand
TGCCATCCTTTTCCTTGAGCTGTTCGGCAAATCCGATTATCGACTGAAGCGGCGTCCGTATTTCATGGCTCATGTTGGCCAGGAAACGTTGTTTGATCTTGGAAAGGTTTTCGGCTTCGTCGCGCGCCTTTTCGAGTTGTTCCTTATAGTAATTGCTCTTGCCAACATCGATCCAGATCAAATACACGAGGATAGCGGCTGCGATGAAGAACGAAAGCATCAGTATATCGATTCGAAAAACAGTTTGATTCATCACCCGCACGGCGTGGCTGTTTTTTGCCTCGATACGTTCCAGTTCCTCGTTTTCTACCTGATGAAGAATATTCAGGAGCTGGTTGATAAAGACACTGTTGGCGTGTATCAGTTCCAGTTCCTGTCGCTGGAGTTCTTTCCGCTGCGATTGTTGGTCGCGTTCCATTTCCCGCATGATCATTTCGATCTGCGCCAATGCCTGATTTTGGCGTTCGAGCAATGTGCTGTCTACCGCTAGACTGGTTTGCTTTTCAATCTTTACCCGTGGGGTGTCCGGTGGTGCTGGCACCCCCCTCTTTTTGCTGAACAGTCGCTTTAGAAATGATTGTTGCGCTTCGCGGTCGCCGCGAGGGAAAGTTGTGTCCGGAAGATAAGTGGTGGTCGTGGTTGTTTCCTGCATCAGGAAGCCGCTGTCGAGAACTATTTCGTCCTTTTCAAGGATTGATTCCAGGCTGTCGATCTGGACAAAGAAGTCGCGATTCTCGAGGAGTTCGGCTTTAACTTTCAGGTAAGAAAAGAAGAGGTCGTTTCGTTGCTGAAGGACCTGCTTCATTTCGTCCAGGCGATGCAGCTGGCTTGTATCCCATTCCAGCCGTTTAAGGGAATCAATCAACAAGTCGAGCGCGGACGATTGTTCGAGGAAGAGATTGTAGGGCTTGCGCGGATTTTGAATCGCTTCCGCACGTTGAAGCTGGTCAAGCGTCGTGATCTCCTCGAAAGCCGTATTGAGCAACGACAGTTTTTCGTTGGGACGCGACAAATCATCTACGGTACTCAAGAGTTCCCGGAACGAAAGCCGCGCAATGGTCAACGCAAGGAAGATAGCCACCGACACGAGAACAAATGCGGCGAGCACTTTGCGGACAACGGATTTGAGAGAATGTTTGTTGCCGGGAAGCATCGCGTGTTTGGTTCAGTGCAGAGGGACAGCGTATGGAAAAAAACATGTTCCCGATTGGGTTTTTCGGGAAGCGTTTTTCAACAACCAGCGCTTGTGCTTGTTAAAGAATCAATCCGGCGGGTTGAACGAATCGGGAAGGGTTGTTTGTTAAACAACCCGACGTCGATCAGACACTTCGGCCCCGGATAAGGCGAAGGAGTATGGCAACCACGGCGATGACAAGCAGGATATGAATCAAGCCACCGACGCTGAAAACAAATGCGCCGAGGATCCAACCGATAATCAGGATGATTGCGATAACGTATAAAAGGTCGTTCATAGAATAAACGTTTGCATGGTATGAGAAAAACGGGTGCCAGCCTTTATTCTAAGGGCGATTGGCGTCAGCTGGGCGGCAATGGGGAAAATATTGCCGGCCATCGTGGATTTTTCCTGCACTCGTTGACGGTTGATTGCCGCGTTAATCGCGAAAAAGCGGCTTTGGCACGAATATTTCATTTCCAATACCGGCCATTAAATGTGTTGTTATGGAAACCGTAAAAATTATTGTGGCGCTGATTTGTTCCTACGTCCTGTTCGTCTCGATTGCATATCTGCTGATGAGGCTGATATTCCCGAAGATTGAGGTGGATGACCAGGAAGAGCGTGAGAAGGCCAGGCTTTCAAAAGCTCGTGCATTACGCAGGGTAAGCCGCCCATTGCGAAGACAAAAAAACCTGGCATTTTAGCCAGGTCTTTTTTTTCTGATACGAGGTGTATTAATAGTCGCTGTCGTAGCTGTCGTAAGCGTCGTACCGATCACCTGCATTTAGGTTGATGGCGAGGTACAATTGCGCAAGCTGATTTTTTGCCTTGCCAAGAACCCGACGGGCACCACCCGATTCGGCGATCTCGTTTAATCCATAGTTATAGCGCACACCCAATTGGACGGCTTGTCCAAGATTAAACCCGATTCCACCGACCAATCCATAATCCCAGTCCTCAAAGTTATCGCGATCCTGTGTATCGAACTCGTTGTTCGGATCTCCATCGTTGTTACGGATCTCCGCATTCAACAGGTAACCCCAATAAGGTCCTGCGTGGATCTCTGCGGCCCGTCCCAGTTTGAAGACAGCCAGGATCGGAATATCGAGATAACTCAGGTTGATATTCTGATCGTGATTAAGGTTGATGCCACCCGGGCCGATGGAACCATACGTTATTCCGGTACCCTTAGTGGAATAGTTGATCTCGGGCTGGATTGCAAACGCTTCGGACGAAAACAATTGTCCAAATACACCCGCATGCCATCCGAACCGCGCTTTCTCGTCGTCGACCTGGTTCACGTAGAGATTGCTCATGTTCAATCCCCCCTTGAAGCCGACCCTTGGTCTGGCCTGATCCTGCGCCTGGCTGGCCGTTGCCGAAACCAGCACGGCACAGAATAATACTGCCGCACTTTTCAATACCTTTTTCATAAACACCCTACTTGTTTAGTTGCACATTTCGTTTCCTCTGTTACTCAGGGAAAGGCCATGCCACATCCGATATTGCAGTTTCGGCTTACCGGCTAAACTTTTTCCGCATGATTGAAAAGCGATTTTTTGCGGACTTCAACCGGGTAATAGCGACAATAGCCCATCGGTTGCATGTATAAAAAATCAACGCTGTCCTGTAGAAAAATTTCCCGCTGCCCGTTAACGATGACTCGTTTCGGCGTTGGATCGGCTGCTCATTCATCCGGCAGTTAACTACGCAAGCGGCGGAGTAGCCGCGGGCGTTGCAGTAGCGCTGGTATACCCCCTACCAGGAGATTGCTAGTCGCTCGTGAATGGGAAGTGAGGGCACAAATGACTAAGAAGCATTCATAGAATTGATCGGAGGTTCTGGACGCTCAGCGACTCGGGTTGGCTTCAAAAACCGGCGTTGGTTTCAGACGTGTATGTGATGGCCCGGTGATTAGTGTTTCTTTTCATGACGGTTCGGTTTTTTGGCACAAGAAATGATACAGCTATCCTGTAAGAATGAATGTGTCGAAGTAAAGCGCGTGATTATGAAAAGGAAACTGATCAGTATGTTGATCGGACTATCTATGTTTCTGCTGATGATGGGAATGCATGCCTTCAACGCGATGTTGTGATGCGACCCAAGCTAGTCCAGGGCCTTCACGCCCGGGAGTGTTTTTCCTTCGAAATACTCCAGCAAAGCCCCACCTCCTGTAGATACATAACTCACCTGTGCGTCAAATCCAAACTGCGCAACCGCGGCGGCAGAATCGCCGCCCCCGATCAATGAGAATGCACCTTCTTTGGTAGCATCGACTACGGCCTCGGCGACCTTGCGGGTACCCATTGAAAACTTAGGCATTTCGAAAACCCCCATCGGCCCGTTCCAAAGTATGGTTTTCGATTTCCGGATCACGTCGCCGAAGATCTGTGTCGCCTCGGGACCGATGTCAAGTCCCATCCATCCTTCAGGAATCGAGTTATTATTGGCGATGTCAGTCTGTGCCTCGGCGTCAAACTTGTCGGCAATGACTGAGTCAAGTGGCAAATGCAGTTCCACGCCTTTCGCCTTGGCTTTGCTGATCAATTCTTTCGCCAGGTCCAGTTTGTCTTCTTCGACCAGCGAGTTCCCGATTTTTCCGCCCAGGGCTTTAAAGAACGTGTAGGTCATTCCGCCTCCGATAATCAGGTGATCCACGTTGTCGAGGAGCTTTTCAATGATGAGGATCTTGTCGGAGATCTTTGCGCCGCCCATGATGGCTGTAAACGGCTTTTCAGCGTTTTCCAGGACCCGCCGTGCATTATCGAGCTCCGCGGCCATCACCAGTCCGGCGCACTTTTCCGAAAAGAATTCGGCGACGATGGTAGTCGACGCATGTGCCCTGTGCGCAGTGCCAAATGCGTCGTTGACGTAGATGTCCCCCAGTTTCGACAGAGTCTCCGCAAAATTGCGGTCACCTTTCTCTTCTTCCTTGTAAAAGCGAAGATTCTCCAGTAATAAAACTTCTCCCGGCTGCAGTTTGGATGCTTTGGACCGCGCCTCTTCGCCGATACAGTCGCCGGCGAATTGAACCGGCCTGCCCAGCAATCGCTCGGCAACCGTCAAGGTATGCTTGAGGGAATATTTTTCTTCCGGACCTGCTTTCGGCCTTCCGAGATGCGACATCAACACGCAGCTGCCGCCATCGTTGAGTATCTTGTTAATCGTCTGGACCGTTGCACGTATACGGTTGTCGTCGGTAACATTGAACTGCTTGTCAAGCGGAACGTTAAAATCTACCCGGATCAGTGCGCGTTTTCCTTTGAAGTTGATGTCGTTTACCGTCTTCATCTCGTCGTGGATTGTTTGTAACGGGGACGAATTTAAGAAATGATTTTTCTGACCCATCAAAGCGGCCGCATTTTTTACGAAAACGATTGAACCCGTGTTGAGGTTTGCCTTGTCAACGTTGTTAAAGGTGAATCATTCGTGTCGGTCAAGTTTTGAATTCAACAATCATCTCCGTTCGCGAGAACAAATCGACGAAGGGTGTGGTGGTCTGAAAATGAAGCCCCGCTCTTAGCCAGCGTGTCCTTTTAGTATGTCTTTGGTATGAAATCCATACGCATGGTTCGCGCCCAACGTATGCGTAAGGTTTTTATTGTGTTTGGGCGGAACTTAATGGAAACGAAGAGGAAACGGAGTTTAAACCTTGAGACAGCGTCTATCTGAAAGAGACGTTATTTACGCCATGTATACGGGATATATACGGGATATCTACGGGACATCCCGTGCGGACCATCCCCGAATGACAACTTTTTTGCGACACCTTGTGATGTGCCGCGCACCCTGAACGCAGGGCGGGGAGGGTATGCAGATGAGCAGTCATTATTTAAATTATTACGAAAACCGTGCGCGCCTGGCCGCGTCGATCATGAAGACAATTTTCAACCTGGAGCAATGAAAGGTGAAACCCCTTTGCGGCGAATGTCTTGGGGCATTTGTAGCTGTAGAGCACGTAGAATCGGAACAGCGGTGCCGTGAGGCTATGCCAAGCGCGGATTGAGATCCGATCAAAACGAACTTCCCAAGCCCGTGACGATCACCAGGGATATTTTGATTACCCGTATCTTGCTTGGAGTACCCGGCATCAGTCGCCGAAGCTGATGTGCATTCCCTTGGCGGCTTTTACAAGAAATGAATCCTTGTCGACAAATTTCGATGCGCGCGTCGCTTCTTTAAGACTTACATCGGCAATGTCGTTGTTTTTGTAGGTGACCATGCGGCCGAACTTTTTTTCCAGCACGAGTTCAAACGCCCTGACGCCCAATAGGCTGGCGAGTACGCGGTCGAAGGCTGTCGGACTACCCCCGCGTTGAACGTGCCCCAATACAGTTTCCCGGATCTCGGCCTTACAACCAGCCTCTTTTAATTGTCGTGATAATTCGTAGGCCACGCCGCCGAGGCGAACGTGTTCGGAACCTCGTTCTCCTTCGCGGGCGGTGACGGTCCCTTCTTTGGGTTTCGCTCCCTCGGCCACGACGATATTGACGAATCCTTTGCCGCGCCTGTACCGGAGGTTGATCCGCTTGACAATTTTATTGATGTCGTAGGGTATTTCGGGAATCAAACAGATCTCCGCGCCACCAGCGATCGCAGTGTGAAGGGCGATCCATCCCGCATCACGTCCCATGACCTCCATAATCATCACCCGGTGATGACTTTCGGCGGTAGTCACCAGTTTATCAAAGCTGTCTGTCGCAATTTGCACGGCTGTCTGAAACCCAAACGTTACGTCGGTCGCCGCCAGATCGTTGTCGATCGTCTTCGGTACACCGATGATATTGACGCCTTTTTCAAAGAGGGCCTGAGAGATTCGTTGTGAGCCATCGCCGCCGATATTGATCACGGCGTCGACACCAAGGCGGTTGAGTTTTTCGATTAATTCATCGGAGCGATCTATCGTTTTGACAGAACCATCGGGCTGCGGGATGGCGAAATTGAGTGGATTGCCTTTGTTGGTAGTCTTGAGGATCGTTCCTCCGCGCACGTGAATTCCCGCCACGCGCTTGCTCGTGAGGCGTACGATCTCCTGGGGCGTGTTCAGGACGCCATTGAATGCTTCGATGCTCCCGTAAACTTCCCAATCCTTTTCCTGCCTGGCGCGTTTTGTGATTCCGCGGATCACCGCATTTAGTCCCGGACAATCACCTCCGCCTGTAAGGACCAGCAGCTTTTTTGTTTCCGACATGTTGAGAGATTGTTTGCGTTCGAGGTAAAGATACGGTTTCGTTCACAATGCGC
>CAZIAG010000237.1:0-6432 GCA_964537375.1 uncultured Roseivirgaceae bacterium | reverse complement strand
AATCTCAGCGTACCCTCGGTGGTCAGCATCACGAATTACCTGACCGTTCACTACGAGATTTTCATCCCCATCCCACTCGACGCTTCTTATGCGATCACCTTCGTCAAGGTAGCCATCCTTTACCAACTGGTCTTGCAGTTCGGCCAGGAAGCGTTCAAGGTTTTGTTGTGTCCGCGTTACCGTGCCTTTTACACCTTGGTCGGCAAAATCGAAGTCACGCGCCAATTCTTCGAAACGTTGTTGGTGTTGACGTACCCATGCCTCCTGATTTCTTGCCCATTCCCGCATCACATCCGCATTTTGTTGCAAATGCTCGTCGGTGAAGGCGGCGCGTTCTCTCAGTTGCATCATGATTTCCTCCAGGTCCTTCATCTGCTCATTGAGCGAATGCTCCTGAAGCATCATCCAGTCGTCATTGAATTTTCCGTGAAACGTCTCTTCCATTTCATCCATAAGGCGCTCGAGGTCCTTCCCATTCGATTTATAAAAATCTTCGAAACGTTCCTTGAAACGTTTTTCAAACTCTTCACGGAAATCGTCCCAATCATTGTCTCGCCAAAACGGTCCCGGCAAGGTGTCGTTGCCAGGATCAAATTTTCCAAACGGCATTGGGGCGTTGAAGAAACCCTTTGGGAAAGGCAACGCAGGCATGGGCGGCATGCGGAAGTCATCGTCAAACGAGAATTTCTCCATCATTTCGCGGAGTTCGTCGTCGCCTTCAAATTCTTCGACGACCTCTTCATGAGGTTGTCCGTTTTCATCGTACGTCGTAATACTTTTTCGTGAATAATAGGCCGTCTTCGGCTTTTTCTTGTCGATCGTATCTGCCGAGATGCCATTATCTTCATTGACTATGTTTTCGGCATCGTAGACCACCGCAATATCATTCGCGTCGGGCCTATTGGCACCAATGGTCAACCAGGAAGCACAACCTAGTCCAACAATTAAAAGAACAACAGGAATAAGTCGCTCTTTTCCGGTGTAAGGGGCAACTGACTTTTCCATAATTCTACGAATTCGATTCAACAATTGTTTTTTGTTTTCAGCAAGTGAAAGGGCGATGCCGCATCGCTTCAGGCGCTCCGCTTCAACAGCGGCCAGCGTGCGTGCGTAGGCAAGGGAATCTGATTTGCGGCGAAGCACCTCGTCGTCGCAACAGAATTCCCGTTCTCTCCTCACGATTTCAGAAATCATCCAGACAAAGGGATTGAAGAAGAGAACCGTTTCCAGCCATGATTGCAACAAATTGATGAGGTAGTCACGACGTCGTATGTGAGCCAACTCGTGAATGAAAATTGTCTCGATCTGTTCAGCACTCAGTCCTGAAAGCATCCCAAGCGGGACGATCACCATGGGCTTGATCCACCCAACAACTATGGGAGCGTCAACGCGAACCGACTCTGCAAGAATAACGGTGCCACCAACGTTGCATTCACGTGCCAATTGACGCAATCGTTCGCTCCAGGCATTCTCCACAATTTCACTATCCTCACGCAATGCGTGCACATACCACCAACTCCTGGCAAGCCTGACCGAGAATAAACATACACCCATCACCCAACCGGCCAATATCCAGGGCATCTTTCCATCAATAAATAAAAAGATCCGCGATGACAAAGAACGTTCACCAGACATCGCTTCGACGGTTTTTGGAATCAAGCTGGCCGATTCATCTACGGCGTTGATGAACGCAAACTCCGGCTCGCCCTCAATGAGATACGCGAATGTGAGAATGGCCGCGAACATAAACATCCCAATCGCGCCGCAAGAAACGACATACCTCAATCTTGATTGCCGCGACGGTATGAGCCTCAACATGATCGTTAGAATGGCAAAAATCAATAGCCCTTGCCACAAGGTGTTCAACAGCGTCCACCCCAGCACTTCAATCCAATTAGGTAAATGCACGTTCATTGCTCACCTCCTTCCAGTTTGTCCAGGTACTTTCTGATCTCCAACAATTCCTCCTTTGATGAATTTTTATTGCCGAGCACGCTCATCACCAGCTGCGCCGCCGATCCCTGGAACGCAGTCCGGATGATCTTGTCGACGATCTGTTGGCGCGTTTTTTCCTGGGTCGCCAACGCCTTATATAGATGGAGTTTGCCTTGCCTTTGGCGTGTCACAATGCCCTTTTCATGCATGATCTGCAATAGCTTCAGAATAGTCGTGTATCCATTACGCGCTTCGCCCCCCAAAGCATCGCAGACATCCCTGACGGTACTCGGACCATTTTGCCACAATACCTGAAGTATTTCCAGTTCTTTTTCGGTTGGTTTTGCTGCCGGATTCGCCATAATACGAATTGTTTCGTAATACAATCTACGCTATCCAACGAATGGAAGGCAAGAATTGTTACGAAAAAATTCGTAAACGGTTAAGTAGGGGTCCAAATCGGGGTAGTCAGGACGGTCGGACAAGTCCCTTTACGAGGTTTTTCCATTGGACATTGGCGAAGCCCACCATGGCTCCGAGGCCGACGACCGCATTTCTCACCTTATCTACGACATTCTCAGTACCCGTATTTGGCGTTTCGTTACGCCCATACACGGCGGCAGTCACTGTTTTTCCATTCCTCTCTATGACAAATGATGAAGTCGCTTCGTTACTAAAGAAGTGGGCAACGTTTTCCACCCTCTTATTGGGGTCCGATGCAGGCCTGACCTGGATTATCATCGACTCATGGGGGCCGTCAGGATCGCTGCGGTCTTCGATCGCTTCGACGCGCACCCAATCATAGCCGTCACCGTCGGCCGGTCCAGGAGCACCAGGCACAGAGATGCGGAAATAGTCGCCAGTCTCTGCTGTCCGATCGGTCAGTGTTCCGTCGCCGTCAGTAAGCTGAAAAACGGCTGACAGTCCATCGCTGTACTCGTGCCATCGGTTTACACTGACAAGGCGATTGCGGGCGATCATAAAGAGTTTACGCGCGTCGTTATCATCCGCGGCCTGCTCACTGTGCATGATGTCTTTCTTTGCGCCGGTCTTCTGTTCAGGCACTGCATGTGGATCGGGTTTCATAAAAGCTCGTTTTGGCCGAAAGCAAAAACTCTCATGCCGATCCGGAATAAATCTTGTAACATCAAACGTATGAATTGGCGAATCGGATGTTCAGGTTACTACTATCCGGAATGGAAGGGTATCTTCTATCCACCGGACCTGGATCGGAAAGCGTGGTTTCAGCACTATTGTCGTCATTTTAACACGATTGAACTGAACTCGACCTTTTACCGGTTTCCACGTCTGGAATTTCTCAATAATTGGTACAGTAACAGCCCGGATGACTTTGTATTCTCGGTTAAGGCTCCCCGACTAATCACTCATTACAAAAAGTTCCGCGACGCAAAACACTACCTCGGCGACTTCTACAAATGTGTCAGAGAAGGTCTCCGGGAAAAACTGGGCGCCGTACTATTTCAATTCCCAGCCAATTTCTTTTACGACGAAAACCGGCTGGAAAAAATTATCGGCTTAACGGATGCGACATTTCGAAATGTGGTTGAATTCCGTCATGAGAGCTGGTGGGACGATTTCGTCTTCGCGCGATTGAAGCAGGCAAATCTCATCTTCGCGGGGATGGATCACCCCTCTTTGCCGGCACGGGTTGTCCAGACTACGCCGGTTGTCTACTACCGATTTCACGGCGCCCCGCATTTATACATTTCTTCCTACCCGAACCGACGATTAGAAGATGTCGCCCGGGAGATCCAACAACTCGAAAATGTTCACAAAGTCTTCGTCTATTTCAATAACACCGCAGAAGGCGCAGCCGTGGAGAATGCCCGGCAATTCCAGGAAATCGCGGAGTTGGTACACTGAAGAGATTCCTTACCGCCATTTGGGTCGTTCGCTTGCTGCCCAGAGACAAAAAAGAACGTTCCAGCTTTTTACACTGGAACGTTCAAACCAAACCCCTCAAACCAACACATCCCCCGTTTGGAAGTGGGGGAATCACCAATCCTTAAACCTGTGTATATAACACAATGCCAACGCACAAGGTTCATTCAAAATTGCCTGTCAAAGGCGAAATTCCCAGGCATGCAAAGTCGAATCTTTTGTGGCTTCAGACATGTGGAGCCCCAAGCGTAGCATTTTTTCCAAAGTGCGACATTGCTAAATAATCAGACGCAGCGACCGCATTTTTATTGTGTTAGCTGGCGACTTCCAGGCCGTCGACGTTTTCAAAAACAAAATCAGTTTCGTTTCGGAGATCAACCAATATTACCGAATCCTTATGAACCTGACCGGCCAGGATCTGTTTGGACAACTCGTTTAGAATTTCCCGTTGCAATACACGCTTCAGCGGTCGGGCACCGAACTGTGGATCATAACCTAACTTGGCAAGGCGATCGAGCGCAGAATCGGAAAGCTCTATCCTGATTCCAGAATCTTCCAGTCGCTTCCTCACCAGGCCCACCTGAATGTCAACAATCTTCCGAATATCCGCGCGGCTGAGCGGCCGGAACATGATGATTTCATCGATTCGGTTGATAAACTCCGGTCGTACCGTTTTTCTCAACAATTCGAGTACCTGGTCCTTCGTATCTTCCAATACTTCGAAATAGTTTTCGTCTGTAATCTTCTCGAAGTTTTCCTGAATAACAGCCGAACCGATGTTGGTGGTCATAATAATGATCGTATTCTTGAAGTTGGCAACGCGCCCCTTATTGTCGGTCAGCCGCCCGTCGTCCAGCACCTGCAACAAAATATTGAAGACGTCGGCGTGTGCCTTTTCGATTTCATCCAACAGAATGACCGAATAGGGTTTCCTTCGGACGGCCTCGGTCAATTGCCCGCCTTCGTCATAACCCACATAACCTGGGGGCGCACCGATCAACCGACTTACGCTGTGCCGTTCCTGGTACTCACTCATATCGATGCGCACCATCGCGTTCTCGTCGTTGAAGAGGTACTCCGCCAACGCCTTGGAGAGTTCTGTTTTACCCACACCCGTCGTTCCCATAAAGATAAACGAACCGATAGGCCGCTTTGGATCTTGTAAGCCGGCCCTGCTTCTCCTTACGGCGTCGCTCAAGACCCGAATGGCCTCTTCCTGGCCGGCCACGCGTTTACTCAGTTCCCGTTCCAGGTGAAGCAACTTTTCACGTTCGCTCTGCAGCATTTTCGAAACCGGTATGCCTGTCCATTTGGCGACCACTTCAGCGATGTCCTCAGCATCAACTTCTTCCTTCAGCAAGGAATGTTCTCCCTGCATCTCCTTCATTCTTTCCTGAAGTTCGTTGAGGTTCTTCTCGGCTTCCGCAATCTTTCCATAGCGGATCTCGGCTACTTTTCCGTAGTCTCCGGCCTTTTCTGCCTGTTCGGCTTCAAAGCGCAGACGGTCAATCGTTTCCTTTTGATGTTGAATGCCCTGGACAACCTCCTTTTCGCTTTCCCATTTCGCTTTCAGTGAGTTTCGTTGTTCGGACAATTCCGCAATTTCCCGGGAGAGCACAGATTCCTTATCAACATCCTTTTCGCGTCTGATAGCTTCCCGTTCGATCTCGAGCTGCATGATCTTTCGGTTAAGTTCATCGAGTTCCTCCGGGAGCGAATCCATCTCCAGCCGTAGCTTCGCAGCGGCTTCATCCATGAGATCGATGGCTTTGTCGGGAAGGAAACGATCGGAAATGTACCGGGTTGACAATTCCACAGCGGAGATAACGGCGTCGTCTTTAATACGGACACCATGGTGGAGTTCATACTTTTCCTTAATCCCCCTTAGGATAGATATGGAGTCCTCCACTGATGGCTCATCAACCATGACCGACTGGAACCTGCGTTCCAATGCCTTGTCCTTTTCGATGTACTTCTGGTATTCTTTCAAGGTGGTAGCACCGATCGCATGCAGTTCCCCACGGGCTAGGGCCGGCTTGAGCAAGTTAGCAGCATCCATGGCGCCTTCCCCGCCGCCTCCGGCACCGATCAGGGTGTGGATCTCGTCGATAAAGAGGATAATTTCCCCTTCGGAGTCGGTCACCTCCTTGATCACTGCTTTGAGCCTTTCCTCAAACTCCCCTTTGTATTTGGCACCCGCTACCAAAAGCCCCATGTCTAAAGAGACAATGGTTTTGGATTTCAGGTTTTCCGGTACATCCCCGCTGATGATCCGTTGTGCGAGACCTTCCACTATGGCGGTCTTACCCACGCCGGGTTCACCGATAAGGATCGGGTTGTTTTTAGTCCGCCTGGCAAGGATTTGCAAGACACGGCGGATTTCTTCATCCCGACCAATAACGGGGTCAATTTTCCCTTGCTTGGCCAGGGCATTTAGGTTTTTGGAATAACGCTCCAGCGACCTGTATTTAGATTCTGCGTTTTGATCTGTCACTTTGTTTCCTTTTCTAAGTTCTTTGATGGTTTCAATTAACGGCTTCTCTTTTACGCCTTGGTCTTTAAGCAGTTGGGCCGCTTTATCATTGCCGGCGAGAA
>CAZIAG010000236.1:0-6453 GCA_964537375.1 uncultured Roseivirgaceae bacterium | reverse complement strand
ACCGTTGAATCCGATCTCTGGCAGCCCAAGCTTGCCGTATATCAATCCATAGTCCAACACAATGTTTGTGACGGCTTCCGCCAGCGTACCCCATACGAGAAACCGCGACTGGTTGGTGCCTACCAACAATGCATTCCGCATAACGTACAGGTAGAGCACGGGCAGACCCCAAATCCGGATCAAAAGGAAATTAATAACCTGATCGGCGATGGCAATGTCGTGGATCGTGCGACGAAGAATTAGCGGTGCAGCGGTATAAGTGATTAATATTCCGATGGCGGCGATTGTTAGCGCAATCCAGACGCCGTGGAAGAACAACCTGCCGATCTCTTTAGAAAGGTTTTGACCTGCCCGCCGGGCGATGAGGGCCTGGAGCCCATTGTTTAGCCCGTTTCCGATTACGGCGAAGATAAGGTAATAGACACCAGTGATTCCGGCGCTCGCCAGTTCCTGTTGGCCCAGGCCACCAAGGAAAATATTGTTTGTAATGAAGTTGATCTGCGGCACCAGCAACGCCAGCGAAATCGGCAGTGCAAGTTTGAGAATGGCTCGGTATCCGGTGTCGATTCTGAGATCCATGGGGACAGGCCGGCAAAGATCTAAAGATTTAAAATAAACGCATCATCGGAGCCGGCGAAACAATGTATACGGTCTGGTGACATTCACGGTTCGCAATGACAGGAAATTTTGACGCGACCACCCGGGTCACGGTTAACCCAACATAAAGCAGCCTGGAACTATTGGTGCCGGCGTCATTTTTTTGAATCGGCAACGATCTTTCGTAGAAATGTGATGCGTCAAAAACGGGCGCCGCTTTTGGGCGAGAGTTTGGCTCGCCCGGCCTTGGCGCAGTTTGATTTTGTCACCCCGTCAGAGTACGGCAGCAGAATCAGTCTGCTCGTCGGCTTCAACACCCGATGCCGATGAAGGTCCATCCGGCAAGTAGGGTTGAAGCCAACCAAAAGTCCATACTCCGAGCATGGCAGAGACGAACACGACGACGATGACGAGATATCCTGAACCGATCAATGTGTAAAGGGGTCCGGGACAGGCTCCGGTCAGCGCCCAGCCAAACCCGAAGATCAGTCCGCCGATCCACACGCCGTGGTGATAGCGCTTTGTCGGAGTTTGAATGGGCTCGCCGTTTGCTGAGCGGAGGTTGAACCTGCGAATCAGTATCAGCGAGGCGGCACCGATGGGTACGGCTGTCATAAATATCCCGTACATGTGAAAGCTTTCGAAATAGAACATCTCCTGTATCCGGTACCATGACACCGCTTCCCCTTTCGTAAGCGCCAGTCCGAATACACTTCCAATTATAAGGTAGCTGAGATTTTTCATACGCCAAGAATGCAGGGAAGAATGAAATGACTTACGACCATACCGCCGGCGAAGAAACTTGCAGTCGCCAGAAGAGAAGGCCACTGCAACGCTGACAAGCCGAGAATGCCGTGCCCCGACGTGCATCCGCGGGCATAACGCGTTCCGAACCCGACCAGAAATCCACCGACGATCAACAGGGTCACGCCTCGCCATGTAGTCAGCGCACTGAAATTGAACAAGCTGGAGGGCATTAATCCTGACGTAGAGGTAATCCCCCACGAGCGAAACATTTCTTTTGTCGCAACGCTAACCGCCACCGGTTCCGGGTTAGCGAAGACATAACCTCCCAGGAATCCACCCAATAGAATGCCACCAACGAAGTAAAGATTCCAACTATCCTTTTTCCAATCATAGTTGAAGAACGGCATTCGTCCGCTATAACACGCAGCGCAGATTTGTCGGATCGTCGAAGAAATTCCAAGCCGCTTGTTTCCTAACAAAAGTAAGGTAGGAACGGTGAGCCCGATGACTGTACCCGCGACATACCATGGCCATGGTTTATACAATAGTTGCATGTTTTCAGAAGTTGATTGGATGAAGTAAGTCAAACTTATCTTAATTTTCATTCATACTGACACAATAATGAAGCAAAACGGAATTGCCATAATCGGGGGCGGTAACCTTGGCGCGGCCATCGCAGAGGGCTTGATCAGGAGTGGATTTGTGGACGGTCGGCAAATCACGGTCACACGACGGAATGTAGAAGTGATTCGCCACCTAAAAGAGCTGGGCGCAAGTGTGACGAATGACAACGCTGCCGCGATTAAATCAAATGACGTGATTATTGTTGCGTTGAAACCATACAATGTGCGGGAGGTGCTTGAAGGACTGAAGAATCACTTTGACCCGGCCAGGCATATCGTGATCAGTGTCGTCACCGGAATTTACCTCGATGAGCTTGCTGCCATCGTCGATCACGGGGTTCCGTTGTTTAGGGCAATGCCTAACACTGCCATTGCGATTGGGGAGTCGGTGACATGTCTGTGCCACCGGGGCGCCAACGATGCCCAGATAAAGTATGTGTCCCAGTTGTTCGATCAACTGGGGATATCTATCCATATCGATGAAAAACTTATGGATGCCGCAACCGTGTTGGGTGCATGTGGTGTAGCCTATGCCCTTCGTTTCATCCGGGCTGCAACACAGGGCGGAATCGAGATTGGCTTTGATGCGAAAACAGCAAGCCTGATCGCGGCACAAACCGTAAAGGGATCCGCGGAATTGTTGTTAAAACTCAACAGGCACCCGGAGGAAGAGATTGACAAAGTCACTACCCCCAAGGGATGTACGATCGTCGGCCTGAACGAAATGGAACACCAGGGATTTAGTTCCTCGCTGATTAAGGGAATCTGTGCCTCGTTTGATAAGATCGTTAAATGAAGCTATGAACCTAACTTTGTTCGCAGGAACGCTGCCGTATGTCCCTTCGCTTTCTTTACCATTTCTTCGGGAGTGCCGGCAAAAATTAGCTGGCCACCGTTTCGTTCCCCACCTTCGGGACCGAGGTCAATAATCCAGTCGGCGCATTTGATCACTTCGAGGTTGTGTTCAATGACGACCACGGAATGTCCTTCATCGACAAGTGCGTTGATCGCTTTCAACAGCTTTGAAATGTCGTGGAAGTGAAGACCGGTCGTCGGCTCATCAAAAATGAAAAGGATGTGCCCCTGGTTGCTGTTCTTGCCCAGGAA
Organism: uncultured Roseivirgaceae bacterium; assembly: GCA_964537375.1. Lineage (GTDB taxonomy): Bacteria > Bacteroidota > Bacteroidia > Cytophagales > Cyclobacteriaceae > Chryseosolibacter. Next base: position 3,379 of record CAZIAG010000236.1, on the reverse strand, counting down.
AGATGCGAGCTTCACCCGTTGGGCTTCACCACCACTCAATGAATTGGATGATTGTCCGAGCTTAACATATCCCAGGCCTACATCGTTCAGGGGCTGGATCTTGTCCCGGATCGAACTTTTTTCCTGGAAGAACTCGAGCGCGTCTTCCACAGTCATGTCGAGAATATCGGCGATGTTCTTACCGTGGTATTCGATGTCGAGAATTTCCTGCTTAAAGCGTTTGCCATGGCAACTCTCACATTTGAGATAGATGTCGGCCATGAACTGCATCTCCACCTTTATCTCACCTTCCCCCTGGCACGTTTCACAACGTCCGCCCTCTACGTTGAAGGAGAAATGCGAGGGTTTGTATCCGCGTTGTTTGGCCAATGTCTGATCCGCATACAACTGGCGGATGAGATCGTATGCCTTTACATAGCTGACCGGGTTCGAACGCGACGATTTGCCGATCGGGTTCTGATCGACAAACTCCACCTGCGTAATCCTTGAGTAATCTCCATCGAGGCGATCGTACTTGCCGGGGCTCTCGGCCACGGACCCGTTCATTCGCCCGATCGCAGGGTAAAGTATCTTCTTGACGAGTGTTGATTTCCCTGAGCCACTGACACCGGTCACGACCGTCAACGCGCCCAGGGGGAATTCCACGGTCAGATTTTTCAGGTTGTTTTCGCGTGCTCCAACGATCACCACCGAGTCGCGCCATTTTCTTCGGCGATCCGGGACTTTGATTTTTTCAGTGCCCTTCAGGTAGGCCGTCGTGTGAGTGTGCAGGTTACCGTTGAGTTCCTTCACCGAGCCCTGGAACACCAGTTCTCCGCCGTGGCTTCCGGCATCCGGACCGATATCAATGATTTGGTCTGCTGCCCGCATGATCTCCTCTTCGTGTTCCACGACGATGACGGTGTTGCCCAAGTCGCGGAGCGATTTCAGGACCTCAACCATACGGGTCGTGTCGCGCGGATGGAGACCGATGCTCGGCTCATCGAGGACATACATCGATCCCACAAGCGCGCTGCCCAGTGAGGTCGCCAGTTTGATACGTTGATATTCTCCGCCGGATAGCGTCGCGGTGATTCGGTTAAGCGTCAGATAGCCCAATCCGACGCGCACGAGGTACGAAAGGCGGGTGCGAATTTCGGTGAGAAGGCGTTCGGCCACCTTTTGTTCATAGGCGGGCAGCGGCAACCTTTCGAAAAACTGCAACACCTCTTCTATCGGCATCAGCACGAGGTCTGTAATCGATGTTCCTTCGATCTTGACGTACTGTGCGTCTTTCCTCAGCCGGGTTCCTTTACAATCGGGGCAATTGGTGCGGCCACGATAACGCGACAGCATCACCCGATACTGGATTTTGTAGCTTTTTGATTCCAGGTGGCGGAAGAAGTCGTGAATACCGTCGAAGTATTCGTTTCCTTGCCAAAGCAGTTCTCGTTGTGCGACCGTGAGCTCGTTGTAGGGACGATGGATCGGAAAATCGAATTTGATCGCGTTCTTAACCAAGGGCTTTAGCCATTCGTTCATCGCTTCGGTGCGCCAGGGGGCGATCGCGCCCTCGTACACCGAAAGCGTTTTGTCGGGGATCACAAGGTCTTCATCAATGCCGAGCACCTTGCCGAAACCTTCACAGGTGCGGCAAGCCCCGTATGGATTATTGAAGCTGAAGAAGTTTACGGACGGTTCAGTGAATGTAATTCCGTCGAGTTCGAAGCGATCGGAGAAGCGCATCTTTTCCCGTCCTTCCACATAAACGACGCAGTCGCCCTCGCCTTCAAAAAAGGCAGTCTGAACCGAGTCAGAAAGACGGAATACCGTGTCTTCGTCATCGGCGGCGACAGAGGCGCGATCGATCAGTATTTCGATTTCTCCGTCGATCTTAAGGGCTTTCTTCCGCTTGCCGCCGCCTTGCTGCGACAGTACTTCCTCGATGAACTGGACGTTGCCATCAATGAGAATACGGGCAAAGCCCTTGCTCAGCAACAGGTTCAGCTCGTCGGCGATCTTTCGTCCTTTTCTTTGCCTCAGTGGGCAGGCGATCATGACCCTGGTTCCGGCCGGGAGTTGATTGATCCTGTTGACTACCTCCGTCACCGTGTCTCGTTTTACTTCCTGACCGCTTACGGGGGAATACGTCTTGCCGATCCGGGCGAACAACAGCTTGAGGTAGTCGTACACTTCGGTGGTGGTTCCCACGGTAGAGCGCGGGTTACGCGTATTGACTTTCTGTTCGATCGCAATAGCGGGAGATACACCGCGTATGTAGTCGACGTCCGGTTTTTCCATTCGCCCAAGGAATTGCCGGGCGTAGGCGCTGAGGCTTTCTACATACATGCGTTGCCCTTCGGCAAAGAGCGTATCAAAGGCGAGCGACGATTTACCAGAGCCCGAAAGGCCCGTGATCACCACGAGTTTGTTTCTTGGAATGGCAACGCTGAGGTTCTTCAGGTTGTTAACGCGGGCCCTTTTGATGATGATGTATTCCCGCGGGTCGAGGTCGTCTATGGAAACGTCGTTTGCGATTCGCGAATCGGTCATGAAAGTGAAATAAAAATCCCTTTAAAAGGGTTCATTTTTCGGGAAACAAAAACACCACCCTTCCGGATGGTGTCAATGATTGGGTTTGTGCACCATTCAGTTGTCGAAGTCGGGGTCATAGCTCGCTTCACGGTTCTTCCTTCCACCGCCTCCTTCCTCATCGTAGCCATCGGGATCATCGCCTGTGCCGTACTCGTCGTCAGTACCGTAACCATCGTCGTCCCCGACATCATCTTTATCGAATTCTCCCGCGGGTGCTGACTCTACATCATACTCGCCATCGCTGTTTCTGGTGGCAGGTACCTTGATCAGGTAGGTAGCATCCTCCGTTTCCAAGGGAAAGACAAAGATCGGCTCCTTCTTGGCGTTTGTAATCCGGGTAATGCTGGTTTCATAACCGTTCGGATATTGCTCCCTGATCAACTCCCGGAGGTCCTCCGAGAGATTCTCCAAACTCTTTATAACGCGCTTTTTGCTGATCGGCATATACGGGCCCTGGGAAAAATTTTTATGCGACAAATACCAAAAGAAAATAGCTAGAAGGCAAGATTTTTTAGAGAAAATTTTTTGCCCGATTTGGGAAAGTTCTTATCTTTTGCAATTCAAGAGTTAAACCAAACCCAAACAATATCGAGAGCACCTCTACGTTACCCTAAATGTGAAGCAGAATGATTGACAAGGGATTCAGCGACAGCCAGTTGGTGTCGCTCTATCAGGACGGTAACGAAGAAGCTTTCGAAATGCTCCTCCACCGACACAAATCCAGAGTTTATACGGCGATCTACCTTATCGTTAAGGATCGGTATACAGCCGAAGACTTGTTGCAGGAAACATTCGTAAAGGCCAT
>CAZIAG010000235.1:0-6454 GCA_964537375.1 uncultured Roseivirgaceae bacterium | reverse complement strand
AAGGGCCGTATTACGCGATGAACAAGACAACACTCAAAAAGCGTATCTTCTCCAGGGATTATCACTGGGCCGACATGCCCATACACCAATTCCGACACATACCAATCGATATATACTTCAAGGTCTACGGCGATTTCGGTTACGTCCGCAACTATGACTACTACGAAAGTCTTGGCGTGAATGGTCGTCTCTCCAATAAACTCCTTTCGGGAATTGGCTTCGGGTTTGACATCGTAAGTTCATATGACGCCGTCCTTCGATTCGAATACAGTTTTAACGCCGAAGGGGAGAACGGCTTCTTCTTTCACGTCAAGCGTGAATTCTAGCCTCAGCGTTTAATATTTCCATTCCTTTTTTCGTCCGCGGCGATCATATCGATACCACGTTCCCGCGCGTTCCCCATTTTCATAGGCACCCTCATAGGTCGGATCACCCTCCTCGTCAAAGAACTTCCAATAGCCGTGTTCGATCCCATTTCGATATTCACCCTCCTGAAGCAAAATACCTCTGTCGTTGTACTGTCTGAACTTGCCGTGTGGCAAGCCATCGCGATAGTTGACGACCCTTTCCACTTCACCATTCTCGAAATAATGTATCCATTGGCCGTGGTATTGACTAGCCCGGTATACCCCCCTGCGTTCGATTTGGCCATTAGGAAAAAAATACTTCGCTGAATCTTCCAGCATCCCATCCAGCCAGTTCTCAACACCGCTCAATGCGCCTTCCGGAAAATAGTACGAAACTTTTCCGTGCAGCGCACCGGATTCATAGTGCTCAATCGCCATCAGGGTACCCGATGGATAATAGAACCGCCACTCTCCATGTTTTCGATCGTTGAGCACCTCCCCCGATGACTTTATACTTTGATCCGGATATCGCTCAGTCACCTTTTCCTGACCAACAGCATTGAAGCCAATAATCATCAGGAAAACCGTTTTGCACGCATTACGGAGACCATCTAACTTCATATGCAATAAGCCCTCTCTTTATGATCAGATGCATTTGCCACGCTTATCTGTTGTCATTATGTTTCTGTATTGCCAGAGGTCAATCCACGCCCCCTTTCATGGGCGCCCGATCAATGGGAATGGGGCACGCTTCGTCATGCCTGGATGATCCCTGGGCACTCTTCAACAACGCTGCAGGTCTTGCAAAAGTAAACAAATCATCGGCAGGTTTTTCCTTCGCGTCTTACCCGGAGTTTGATCCCTTCAACCGAATAGCTGCCGTCATCGCTATGCCGACTTCGCGCGGTTGTGTTGCTATGGGAATCTACAAGCACGGTGACGACATCTATAGTGAAAATATCGCCTCTCTGGCATTCGGAAATACCATGGGAATCTCCTCCCTCGGACTTAAGGCAAGTTTGGTAAATTATCGCGCTGACGGACTTGGCAGCACCACTGTAGTCGCCATCAGCTTTGGCGGAATAACGACGCTCACGCCAGATTTTTCAATCGGCGCTCATGTGATCAATATCAATCAACCCACACTTACCCGCGACGGTGAACGCCTTCCCACGTTCTTTATCCTTGGCATATCCTTGGTGGCAAGTGACCAATTCCGTTTCGCCTGGGAGGTCGAAAAGGACATGGCGTTTCCATTGACCTGGAAGACAGGAATCGAATACCGGCTGAAGGACACGTTTGCTGCGAGACTTGGGGTAAACGTCTCTCCGGGCGCGGCCTTCACAGGTTTCAGCTTTCGAATGAGACGGCTCACGCTCGAGTATGCTGCAAGATACCAGTTAACACTCGGCTTGAGCCATCAGGCAACAGTGATGTATTCCTTTCAACCGCGATGAAATGGGTTATTCTTTTGTTCGGATTACCGGCTACGTCACTATCGATGGCGCAAAACCCGGAGAGCGAACCTGTCCGCGTTACCGAGGAACTGATGGGATTCTTTGATGAAGATGAAGACCGCGCGGCGCACCTGGAGAACATACTGCAAAACCGAAGTGAGCTATTGGACCTGAACAAAGCCACAGCGGAAGAACTGAGAGGATTGCATATCTTCTCCGAGACACAGCTTACTAGGTTCCTCCGCTACCGCGAAGCGTACGGCCCGCTGGCCAGTGTCCTCGAATTGCAGGCGATACCTGATTTCGATTTGTCGTTTGTCCGGCGCATTAGCGATTTCCTTACGGTCGTTGATCCGCGGACAACGATTGGTCGGACATCGCTCTCTCGCGCATGGCACACGGATAATGCATACGTCATCGCTCGCTCCACCATACCCATTGACAAGAAGAGTGGTTTTTCAAGCCCGGACTCGAGTACCCGTTTCCCCGGGCCGGATGGCAGTTGGTATCTCCGCTTCAGAAACAGCAAGCCCGGTGAGTCGAGTCTGGGATTCACAGTTGAGCGCGATGCAGGTGAACCGTTTCGTTGGAATCCAAAGCGACGAATGTATGGGTTCGATTTTCATTCCGCGCACCTGCAACTAAAGAACAAGGGCATAGTCGAGAACCTGATCTTCGGCGACTATACCGCACAATTCGGACAAGGACTTCTTTTCGGCAGCGCGTTCGGTCTCGGCAAGGGCGGTGAAACGATAACCACCGTGAGACGACCCGGCACGGGATTCGCACCCTACACCTCAAGCGGCGAACACAGTTTCTATCGCGGCGCGTGCGGATCATTCAAAATAAGTCGATCGTTTTTCGTATCCACCATGTACTCCACAGTATGGCGCGATGCCTCGATCGACGAACACACGGCAACCTCTTTGCCTAAAACGGGATTGCATCGCACACTAAGAGAAACAGAAACACGCAAAAGATTAAAGGAAACGGTTTACGGAGCAATACTAAACTACAGGACGGGCGGTTTCGACGGCGGCCTTCTTTTTCATCATCTGCTTTTCAGTCATAAAATAGATCCCAATCCCACCCCGTACAACCAGTTCGCGTTCAGGAGTCGAACGTGTACGAACGCCGGAATGTATCTGAATTATACTTCCTATAACTTTACATTTTTTGCAGAAGCGGCCCGGACGCGGGATGCCGGTATCGCCACCGTCGCAGGATTCCTCGGGTCACTGTCATCCACGTGGGATGTTTCGGTTCTGTTCCGAATCTTTGGAAGAAATTTCCATTCGTTCTACTCGAATGCGTTTTCAGAAAACTCATCGCCGCAGAATGAACGTGGTTTATATGTGGGCTGGAAATACCATCTCTCAGGAAATATCACCATCGCGGGTTACACGGATCTGTTCCGCTTCCCGTGGCTCGCGTTCCGGCGGTATGCCCCATCGAATGGATACGAATGGCTGCTCAAGACATCGTGGCAACAGGGGCGTAACATGCAGGCATTTGTCCAGTTTCGCGAAGAAGTCAAGCACAGAAACGCGTCAATTGAAGGCAATAATTACGAGCTCGTGCTCACGCGGAAGCGCAACCTTTGGTTCAACTTCCGATCACAAGCCAACGAGAAGATCACGTTGACGACGCGGGTACAATACAATGTTTTCCACGAAGGTCTACAAAAAACCGCAGGCCTGGTGATGGCCCAGGACGTAAGCATCCGTATGGGCCAGTTTAAGGTGACCGTACGCCATGCCTTGGTTGACGCAGGTGACTTCGACAATCGACAATATCTCTACGAACACGACGCCTGGATGGCTTTCTCGATGCCCGTTTACTACGGCGTCGGCGTTCGGAACTATGCACTCATCGAATGGAAAGCAAGCCGCGCATTGAGGTTTTGGCTGCGTTTTTCCAGGCAAACGTTCAGTGACCGGGAAACGATTGGGAGTGGTGCGGACGCCATTGAAGGGAATCGTAAAAATGATTTCAAAATTCAGGTAATGTGGCGCTTTTGACATTAAATTCGCCGCTATGCACGCCGTTGAATACATCACCCCGGAAGTACTCCTTATGATGTGTATAGGAGGTATCGCCTTTATACTGATTTTCCGGGCAATCTTCAGAAAACGTAAATAGAGACAGGTCGACCGACGAAGGTTCGGTTTTGTCGGCAGACAGCCGCTTCGGCAGTCCGGAAGCGGCTATATTTATTCACGTCACGCGCGCGTGGCGTATTTATCGTTAATGACCAAATATCAAAACCTGCTAAGAAATGAAAAGGACATTTAGTGTTGTAACACTTTGTTTATTGACGTTGGGCGTTTTCGGCCAAATCACAAAAAAGACGCTAGAACTTCCGGAGTTCAAAGGCATCTATGTAAACTCCAATTACACGGTCTACCTGAAACAGACCAACAAGCAAGAAGTCAGCGTCGAGGCGTTAACTGACATCTATTCGCTCACCGACATTCGCGTTGAAAACGGAATTTTGATGATCAACATGGAAAGAAAGCCCGAGACTCCCAACAAGAGCCTTTGGGCAAAGATCGATGACATCAAGTTGAATCCGACGATGAAGTTGTACATCAGCGTCAAGAACATTGACGAACTTCAGGTGAACGCCGGGGGCAAGATCATTTCCGAAAATTCGCTGTCGGCCGGCAAACTCTTACTTGCGGTAAACGGCAACGGCAGCATGGATGTCGATATCAAAAGCGAGACGGTAAGGGCTGAAGTTGCGGGAACCGGCAGTCTGGCCCTTCGCGGATATGCAACGACGTTCGACGCATTTGTCAGCGGATCGGGAACCATCAATGGATTCAATTGCCCTGTTGAAATGGCAACGGTGAAGATCGCTGGTCCTGGCTCCGCCGAGTTGAACGTGAGCAATTCCATCGACGCGACCGTACTGGGTAGCGGCCAGGTGCGTCACAAAGGCAACACAAAGAATACGGCCCGAAAGATATACGGAAACGGTGCGGTAGAACGGGCTTACTAAAAAGCCGGTGTACGAGGTAGAAAAGACGCATTTCACAGCGAAAAACAAAGAAAAAGGTGTCAGGTGCGTCTTTCATAATTTGATTAATTGTTTACCTTTATATCAGGCTAAAGTTGAGCATCCCTTCGCTGTTCCTCTCAATTCCGGTTGTCAGTTTCAGGAAGTTGCCGGTTTAGTCAGTTTATTTCTCATTTATTTTTCAAAAACAATGAACATTTACGTTGCCAACATCCCTTTTAAGGCGTCCGAACAGGAATTGAAAGGATTATTCGAAGAGTACGGCGAAGTATCCTCCGCCAAAATTATCATGGATAAAGTAACGCAGCGCAGCCGCGGTTTTGGATTTATTGAAATGGCTGATGAGTCAGCCGCACGTCAAGCCATTTCGAGTCTTAATGGATTCAATTTCCAGGGGAAAACGCTCGTCGTCAACGAAGCGCGTCCACGCACTGACGCTCCACGTGGCGGGGGTGGCGGTTACCGTAGCGGCGGTGGCTTCAACCGATAACTCAAGCATCGAAAATGTAAGATCGTCAAAAGCTGTTCAACAACAGCTTTTTTTATTTCCCTCCTTCAGGCATCCCGTATCGACAACGTCACCATTCCGGAGTCATCACAAAGAGGAGGGTCGCACGATCACAACTTTCACTCGGAGTTGTCAAAAAGATTTTGTAAACTTTGTAACACACTAAACAATGGATGTTATGAGTGTTGTAACCGACATTGAAAGGTGGGGCAATAATCACCGTCCTGGCTTTCTGGACATTTTCCGCATCGCTCTTGGTGTGTTTCTGACGTACAAGGGAATCATGTTCATCATGTCTATGGATGAACTTGAAGACACGACGGCCGGCATCAACACGTGGTTCGCCGGCGCCTTTCTTGCGCATTATGTCATCTTTGCCCATATTCTGGGAGGACCATTGTTGGCCTTCGGTCTGTTTACGCGGATTATGGCCGCATTGCAAATCCCCATTCTTATCGGGGCAGTCTTTCTGGTGAATGCGCCAAGAGGATTGTTCTCCGTGGGAAACCATATGGAGTTGGAGATCTCGATCATTGTATTGATCGGCCTTGTCGTCTTTATAATCTTCGGCGCAGGTCGTTACTCCATCGATGCAAAACGACGACGTGAAATGGCAGCGACACCGCATTGAAGTTTTCATTCTCTATAACTTACCTAAACCGGAAAGGCGCTTCGATTGAGCGCCTTTCTTATTCTCCCATGACCGGTTTAGACTAATGCGAATATCAAAACCAACGCGGTTCTTTGAGCAGAATTCCCAAAAATGGCCGACCCTTCTTCGACGGCACGCTTTTTTTCCAACATTAACTGAATTAGTGTGGAATGGTGCATAAGGAGATCAGGTTGAAGGAAGTCTCGTTGGGTGAAGTAAGGATTGAACTCTCCATACACGAAAACGATGGCTGGACCGTCTGGCTTACTGCCAGGGATGCACAAGACCGTCGAATCTGGAAAACACCATTGACCGATGAAGAAGGGCGTACAAAAATCTACAGTTCCGCGCGCGATGCAATCCTGGATGCACAGGCGCAAGTGAGCAGTATTCTATCAGCAGGCGCCAAATAAGCCCGCCAATATATAACCAAACCTTCAACGCCATGAATCTCCTTTCACGACTCAG
>CAZIAG010000234.1:0-6492 GCA_964537375.1 uncultured Roseivirgaceae bacterium | reverse complement strand
AATCCGACCAGTGTCCATGATCGGTAATGAATCTTTGGAACACCAGCATGCCGTTTTTATGAAACGGGCGCTTGATCTCAGCGTTCATGCGGTGGAACATGGATTTGGCAGACCGTTTGGATCCCTTGTGGTGAGAGGTGACAGTATTCTTGGTGAGGGTTGGAATCGGGAAAAAGAGTTAAAGGATCCGTCCGCCCATGCGGAGGTGGTCGCTATCCGGGACGCATTCCAAAAGACGCATGGAAACCTGAAGGGGGCAACGATCTTTGCAAGCGCACAGCCTTGTCCAATGTGCCTCTCACTTATTTATTTGACGGGTATTGAAAAAGTCTATTACTGCATTCCGGGTCGGGACATCAGCGCCCTGGCCCCGGAATTGGCGGTGGAACACATATATGATGCATTGAGTGCCCCTCGGGGTTCGCGCCCTGTTCCGGAAATCCGGATCTCAGCCGGCGAGGCATCCGCCTTTATCGACCGGTACAAGACATTGGATTGGTAAACGCTTATGTTTTGAGGCATTTATGAATGGTCTTAAGGTGAGCCAGTACGAGTACTGCAAAATCATCCTTGAAAAAATGGCGTTTGATCGCAAACTGTTCTTAAAAGAATATCGAAAGAGCCTGGGCTCGCTCAGTGCAGACGAAGGCAATAAAATCAAGACGTGGGCTCGTGAGCGATTTAGAAAATAAATAGAGTCATTTATATTTAAGCGCACAACGAGCGCTCGGCGGGGTTGACGGCCACCCTGGGCTCGTCCAAACAACCCAAAACCCCATGATCGATACGACCATCCTATGGTTATGTTTTAACCTATTTGTCCTTATTATGCTTGCGCTCGACCTGGGCGTGTTCCATCGCAAGGCCCATGAAGTCGGCGTACGCGAGGCCCTTACCTGGACAGGCGTCTGGATCGGTCTGGCGATGTTGTTCAATCTCTTTGTCTATTTCTATTTCGAGAAGGAAAAAGCCATCGAGTTTTTTACCGGCTATGTGATCGAGAAGTCTCTGAGCGTGGACAATATTTTTGTCATGATCATGATCTTCTCGTATTTCAACGTGCCCCGGCCGTATCAGCATAAAGTGCTTTTTTGGGGGATCCTTGGGGCGCTGGTGATGAGGATAATTTTTATTCTCGCAGGAATCGAACTGATCCACCGGTTTCATTGGCTTATTTATGTTTTCGGAGGTTTCCTGATATTCACTGGCTTTAGAATGCTGACCGCAAAGGAAACCGCGCTTGAACCTGATAAGAATCCGATCGTTCGCTGGGTGCGAAAACTCTTTCCCGTAACCCAAGACTTCCGAGAGGACCGCTTTTTTGAAAGGATCGATGGAAAGCTATGGGCAACACCGCTGTTCGTCGTGGTGATGCTCATCGAAGGCACGGATGTAATCTTTGCCGTCGATTCAATCCCGGCAATCCTTGCCATTTCTGATGACCCGTTTATCGTCTACACATCCAACGTTTTTGCCATACTGGGTTTGCGCTCCCTCTACTTCGCGCTGTCCGGAATTGAAAAATACTTCCGCTACCTGAAGTATGGGCTTTCCGTTATTCTGGTCTTTGTTGGGACGAAGATGGCGCTGACAGACTTTGTTAAGCTCCCCGTGGAGATATCCTTGATTGTGATCGTTTTCCTCCTGGGCATATCGATGCTTGCCTCCGTTATTATCAGTACTCCGAAAAAGCAAACCGACGATGCGGAGGGATCGACAAAAAAACAGGATGCCGAAAGAATTTATTGATCACGACTCACTGGAATCGACCTTCAAATGAGAGCCATCGCAATAGGGAACGTTCTTTGTCTTTTTGCAGACACAGAGCCATGCCTTACGTGGTGTGAGCACGGAGAAACGTTTTGGTAGGGTTCCTGTGCCGACGTGAGAGTTGTCGCAAAAGGGCTGATTCCGGGAGCGACCACATTGACACCATAGGTAAGTCCTTCCTGGTTCAAGCAGGATTTCGATTGGCATCGGTCTTTCCTTCTTTTCCATCGTCACCCGTTTTCAATTAGATACCGAGGAAGGTCTTTGGTTACAAATCACGCATGGGTAAGATGTTCGGAGCTCCTGTAGTCATTTACGACCTGCCCTGGATGATGTTGTGCCATTTTATTTGCCGCCGGTGCGATGGTGAATGGTACCCCCCATTGACTTACAAGCGATGTCAACGTGAACGGATTTCGGCTGGCGATTATTGCGGCCTGGCGTTCGGCGACGACAATCGCGCATACATCGACTTTCTTAATGAGCGACTGGATCGTATCCTCCGGGCGCCCCGGTTTTGCTACAAATTCGTAATCAAGGTGGTGTAATATTGGAATGGTTGACGTGAGCGCGGCGAAGCGATCGTGAGCCTGACGTCGAACGTTCGCAGTCAATTCGGGAGGTATTCGTTGCGCTGTATATTCGGCAATCCGGAATGGATAGAGAAAAATCAATTTGGCATCGGATGATAAGGCAAGAGTGGCAGCCACTCTTAGCGCATCTTTGTCTGACGGCGACACGCCCGTAACGCACAAAACAACTTTCATTTTCAATACGCTCGCAGTCGCACCAGGAACCGCAAAATGTGCCATCGGAGAACGGATTTTTTTTTGCGAATTTGACTGGTGATTTTCTGATTCTGGAACGCAACGCCGCTAAGTTGAGTTCCGAAACCAAACGGAATGGAAATGATAAAGGTCAAGCGAATTTATGAAGAACGTGATCGCGCCGATGGGTACCGCGTGCTGGTGGACCGTCTGTGGCCTCGGGGGGTGAAAAAGGATTCAGGGGCTATCGACCTTTGGATGAAGGAAATTGCACCTGGCACTGAATTGAGAAAATGGTTCCATGCCAACCCGACGCAATGGCAGCGATTTCGACAGCGATACGAACGCGAGTTGAAGTCAAGAGGCGAACTTCTGGATAAATTGCGCGAGCTCGAGGAGAAGTACGGCACAATCACGTTGCTGTACTCCTCACGAAGTACGGATCATAACCACGCAATGTTAATTTATGAAGCCCTGTCCGGCTAGCCACTGCGCGAGGACAATCGAAAGGTTAACTTTGGCTATCGTTGGGTGATTCTCCGAACGTCTTGACATCCGGCAGAGATGTTTTTCTCCTGTACCATCGCCAAATCCCGGTGCCAAGGGCGCCAATGGCGATAATAATGAGTTTAATGTTCTTAAGGAGCAAAGCAAGGATGCCGGTCTTAGCCAGAATTTTCCCCGCAACGAGGCCCCCGATTGTCCATGCAGCCACCTCATCCATGTTTGGATCAAAGTCATTGTATTTCAAACCATCGGCATAGGTGAAGGATGACAGTACGGGGTTGATGCTTTGATTTACTACGGGCAGGTCGTCCATCGACGCGACGACATTGAGCACGAGTACACCCTTACGCCCGAGAATTCTCACGTTATAATTCAAGGTGTTTACTTCATTTTCACCAAACTTGATCTCTTTTGCCCAGTGGAGTACCTTTCGATCCCTATCATAAAAGGGTTGTGATGCCCAGCCAACAATTTCGACAGGTTCGTATCCCCAGCTCCTTCTCTCCTCGTTCGCGGCGTTTGCTTCTGCTTTCATGTTATCCAGGAGCTCGCCGTAGTCGATGGCGTCGGCATCGTTGTCATCAACATACCCGATTTCTTCATAGCTGATTACAAATGCCCAGGAGTTTTCAGTTAATACACCGCGATCTTTTGGCACAATCATACCAAGAATGGTCTCGTCCGCGGGATTTCCCCAAAGGTCTTCAAGGACGTAACGAGCCTGGTCCTTTTCCAGGTAACGAAAGTTGTCAGGTACATTGAGTTTGCCGATGTCGGCGACGGCTACTTCACCATGCTGGTATACGAATGAGGCTTCCAGGCTATCGATCCAAAATTTCATTGAATCAATTTGCCCATACACAGGCGTGATCAGCGAAGCTAAGCTCACGACAAACGGGAGGAAAAGGCGTTTCATCAGGAGTAGAGGATTAGGTGTAAACGAAGCACGTTAAATGCCTGAACTCTTCCAAGCTGATGTCAGTTTTGGTACTTTTTTCAAAAAAAGGATAGGAGAGCAGCATGGCTCGCGGCTCCTGTGGCCTAACAACTGGATTTTCAGGAGTTTGAGTTATTGCAGACACCTCTCAGAATGGGCCTGTTTATATTTTCCTTTGGTTCCTGGTGGATATTTGTACTATCGAAACACGTGCGTGACGGGCAAGTGCAGGTCCTTTCGCGGCAAAGGGGAGGCCGGGCAAGATCCACTACAACCGTTTAAAAAATCGAAGGGATCGGCGTTGTAATTTTTGGGCATTGCGGCTACTTTCGGGCAGCCAAAAATCAAGGGTCAGCATGCTTGGGGTTCCCCGCGATGTACGACAGAATGTGATACACGCCGTGTTGGCGCTGCTGCTCATTTCGTCGTACCTGGTGGGGAATGTCCGCTCGAGCGTTCTTCACCTGGTCGGTCATGCGCATGAGGTGGAGCATCATACAGCGGAAAATGAAGCCGACGCCTGCCACCGCGCCATCTACCATGGTGAACCTGACCAGCATGAACAACATCTGACCAAACACGAGGTCTGCGCCCTTTGTGATCTCGTGCTTAAGAACGACCACAATTGCGTATGTCATGCGCCTTCTTCATCAAGGCCAGCGTGCACGCATTATTTACAGCCGCGCATTGACGCAGCGGTGGCAACGCATGTCAACCTGACGTCCTCCCGGGCGCCGCCGACCGCCTGAATCCCACTCCTTACTTGTGCCGGGCATTTTGCCTGGGACCTTTTACATTTTTTCACTAAAGCTAACACCATTGGGAAAAGTTATTTTCACCGTGTTGCTGTTACATATTGGGTTGGCAACGTCCGCCCAACACTGCGATGGCGTTTTTACGGGTAGGGTTACCGATGAGTCCGGTGACGCGCTGACTGGTGCTGTACTTGTGTTAACGCCCGGCGGAAAGGGTACCGTTGCCGACGCGACGGGGTCATTTCGGGTCGATGGACTGTGTCCGGGCACCTATACCGTGAGGGTTTATTTTCTTGGCTACGAGGAGTCGGTATTTGAGGTCGAGATTGTTCGTGCCGTTGTTAGTCGTCTGATCACACTAACCGAAGTGGCGACCCAGTTGCAGGAGATCGTGGTGCAACATCACGACGAAATGCTCACAGAACATGCAACGAACTATGCGTTGGTTGAAGGCAGAGAACTTGAACGATTAAGGGGAAATGGTCTGGCGGGGATGTTGTCGGCAATCCCGGGCGTGACCACACTTAGCACGGGTCCGGCTGTGGCAAAGCCTGTTATCCACGGACTACACTCAAACCGGATTCTTATACTTAATCACGGTATTCGACAGGAGGGACAGCAATGGGGCGCCGAGCATGCACCAGAGATTGATCCCTTTATAGCTTCGAACCTTGTCGTGATCAAGGATGCATCAGCTATAAAATACGGACCGGGAGCCCTTGGTGGAGTGATTGTGGTGAACCCGCCCGCGTTGCCAGAACAAGAGGGTGTTGCCGGTTCATTGAATACAATCTATCAGTCCAACGGACGGTCCGCTACGATTGGCGGGATATTGGAAGGAGGGGTGCCCAGAGCAAAAGGTTGGGGGTGGCGCGTTCAAGGCTCTGGAAAAATTGCCGGTGACGCCCACACTCCGGATTATCATTTGACCAATACCGGGCAGCGCGAATTGAATTTTTCTGTTGCTGCCGGTTATCATGGTGAGGACGAGGGCTTTGACATTTACCTGAGTCGTGTGTCCTCTTCAATCGGTATTTTGAAAGGGACGGCTGTGGGAAGCGTTGAAGATCTCACTGAGGCTATGCGACGATCGGTTCCACTGTACACAACGGATTTTTCCTACGACATTGGTGAACCACGTCAGCGAGTCGCTCATCACTTGGCGAAGGTCAATGGTCATTTCAGGAGCAGGTCGGGGGAATGGCGTTTGCAGTACGGCTTTCAGCACAATACCCGACAGGAGTTTGATATCCGGACGGCAGGCTTATCTGGCGTGCCGGCAATGGACCTCTCACTGAAGACGCATACGCTCGATACAGATTGGGAGACAATTCATTCAAAAAAGAGAACTGTTGCTGTCGGTGTCAATCTCATGTATCAGGACAACGACAACATTCAAGGTACCCAACGCATTCCGTTCATTCCGGATTTTAACAGCGTTTCCGCCGGCGCTTTTGCCGTAGCCAAGGTGTTTCTTAATGATCTGACGCTGGACCTTGGTGCACGACTCGACTATCGGGACTTTGTCGTTCGGGGATACGATTTCCGAAACGCTCTTTATGGAGCTGAGTACAACTTTCTCAGTCCGAGTGCCACCGTTGGGGGAATCTGGAAACCGAGAAAAGGTGAGGAACTGCGGTTGGGTATCAGTTCTGCCTGGAGGCCACCACAGGTATCTGAACTGTTCAGTCTGGGAACGCATCAAAGTACCGCGTCCGTCGAGTACGGATTGCTCTTGGATGACGAGACGAACGAG
>CAZIAG010000233.1:0-6495 GCA_964537375.1 uncultured Roseivirgaceae bacterium | reverse complement strand
TGATCTTTTCGACGGTAAGCTGTTCCTGGGCGAAGGCGTGGCCGCCAATGAGAATAACGAAGAATACAAACAAACGCTTCATGCTGAATGTGGTTTGCCCAAATATCAAAACTAGTACCGTGTTTTACCATTTTTTTACACCAGCGACACATGGGCTTAACAGGCGGAGGAGCCAGGTGCCTGGTTGAGGATAAATGTATTTTTTTGTTAGATTTCAAGCCATGGGGAAGCGCGCATCGCATCAATTCTGCCAATCCATTACCGCAATCGACAAACATCGAAAAAAAGATTCTTACAGCACGCCAACAACCGCAACACATTGACCAGGATCTTTTCTAACCTCACTTTTTGGGTACTCACGGCAATCGCGTCGGGTGCATTGATCGGACACTTCTTCCCGGATACCGGGGTGGCCATGAGGCCATTCGGCACGGGATTCATCGACGTGGTGAAAGTCTTCATCAATCCGATCATCTTCCTCACCATAACGCTTGGTATCGGCGGTATGAAAAGCCTGAAGAAGGTTGGACGCGTTGGAGGGAAAGCGATCCTGTATTTCGAAGTAGTTACCACCTTCGCGCTTATCGTGGGGGCGATCGTTGCGTACTTTTTTCGTCCAGGCGACGGCGTTGTACCCCCGTCCGACGCCGCAACAGCCGCCCGCACTTTTGGTGAACGCGCGGATGATTTCAGCTGGTCTCAATTCTTTAAAGACAACCTGACGATCCAGGTGTTGCTTTTTTCGATCGCATTCGGAATTATCCTTCCCAAGCTGCCTTCTTCCGGTCGTATCATCACGTTTCTTCGGAAAATTTCGGTGTACGTATTCAAGGCTTTACACCTGGTAATGTTGTTTGCGCCCGTGGGTGCCTTTGGTGGAATGGCCTACACCATCGGGGAATACGGGATCGACACGCTGGTTCCACTGGCCAAGTTGATGATCACGGTCTACACCACCATGGCCGTGTTTATTTTTCTGGTACTCAACCTGATTCTGAAACACTACAAAGTCAGTCTCTGGAAATTTCTCAAGTACATTCGACGTGAGCTATTGATCGTTCTCGGCACATCTTCCTCGGAAGCAGCCTTGCCCTCCCTGATGGAAAAGCTCGAACGGATGGGTTGTTCAAAGCCGGTAGTGGGGCTGGTCGTTCCGGCGGGATATTCATTCAACCTGGATGGCACGACGATCTACCTGTCCATGGCAGTTATCTTCCTGGCCCAGGCCTTCAACATCGACCTGACCCTGGCACAAATCGGCTCGGTCGTAGGAATACTGTTTGTCACGTCAAAGGGCGCCGCCGGTGTGACGGGCAGCGGTTTCGTTGTGCTTGCTTCTACCCTTTCGGCGATAAACCTGATCCCGCTTGAGGGCCTCGCTTTGCTGATCGGTGTCGACCGCTTCATGTCGGAGGCGCGCGCCATCACCAACTTCATCGGTAACGGTGTAGCAGCGGTATGGCTGGCCAACAACGAAAATGAGTTTGAACGGGGACAAATGGAACGGGCGTTTTCGGAGGAAGCGCTGCCGGGGTAATGTTTGTCACGCGTCAAGGTCCATAAGCTCATGCGGCCCGGTACGCGATTTTTATATCCCTGATGCGGCCTTATTCAAACGGTCGCTATAATGAAATCGAAACGGCTGAAAAGACCAGGTGGTCAACGACGACGCAAGGAGTATCCTGAAAAATACGTCGGCTTTCCCGAACGCAACGACGCATCGTTTCCGGCAGAAGCGACGGCGGAACAAGGCACCAGGAACGAGGAAACGAAACTAAAAATAACGTTGAACCCTGATCATTGAACGTTGAGTTATGCCAACAACGCCTCAACCGCCTTTCTCGCCTTCTCGAAGTCAAACGACGACAACACCCGATCCATTGCCTGCTTGATTTCCGCGTGGTTAAGATTTCCAATACTGCCCTCGTGCACGTGCCTGATAGAACGTTCCGGGTTAAACTTGCCGGCTTGAATATCTTCGCCCACCTTCCGGTACGCATCGCGGAATGGCATGCCGCTCAATACCAGTTTGTTCACTTCCTCCACACTGAAAATAAACCTGTACTTCTCGTTGTCGAGGATATTGGGTTGTACTTCGACATTGGAGAGCATGAGGTGGGCCATCTCCAGGCAGTCGCGCAAATCGCGTAGCGCCGGAAAGAGCAACGTTTTCAAGAGCTGCAGGTCGCGGTGATAACCCGATGGCAGGTTGGCGGTGATTACGGTGATGTCATTGGGCAGCGACATCAACTGGTTGCCGCGGGCGCGTATCAATTCAAAAACATCGGGGTTCTTTTTGTGCGGCATGATACTCGAACCTGTAGTGAGTTCCTCCGGAAAAGAAATGAAACCGAAGTTCTGGTTGAGAAACAGGCAGGCATCCATCGACATCTTTCCGAGCGTGCCCGCGATATTGGCCAGTGCTGAAGCAACGATCCTTTCGACCTTACCGCGCCCCATTTGCGCATAGACGACGTTGTAATTCAGGTCATCGAATCCAAGCAAGTCCGTCGTCATTCGCCGGTCAAGAGGGAAGGATGACCCGTACCCGGCCGCGGACCCCAGCGGGTTCTTGTTGACTACCCGGTATGCCGCCTCAAGAGTTATCAGATCATCCACAAGGGCTTCGGCGTAAGCGCCAAACCACAATCCAAACGACGACGGCATCGCCAGTTGCAGGTGCGTATATCCGGGCAGGAGCTTTTCCTTGTGAAGTGCACTCTGCTGGAGCAACAATTCAAAAAGCCTGTTTACGGAACCGACAGTGCGTTCAATTTCATTGCGAAGAAAAAGCCGGATATCGACTAGTACCTGGTCGTTGCGGGATCTTCCGCTGTGGATCTTTTTCCCGTCATCGCCGAGTCTTTTGGTGAGTTGTGCCTCCACAAAAGAATGGATGTCCTCGACCTCGTCGGGCAGACGGAAGGTAGAAGTTGTCACCTCCCGATAGATGGTTTTTAACTCCGGGGCGATTCTATTGTATTCATCAGACGTCAGAAGCCCGACCGACTCCAGCATTTTAATGTGGGCCAGAGAACCGATGACGTCGAACGGTGCGAGATATAGATCCATGTCGCGGTCGTTGCCAACCGTGAAACGTTCGACTTCCTTGAGTGAGGCTTTATCTTTCTGCCAGAGTTTCATAGGTGAAGTCCTTTGGCGATCAATTCACCAATTCACCCACCAGGGCGATGTAGGTATCGATGCCTTTCAATATTTCCTCAATATAGATGAATTCATCCGCTGTATGCGATCGGGCTGAATCGCCCGGTCCGATTTTCACCGAAGGAGCCTCCATCAACGCCTGATCCGAAGTAGTCGGTGAACCGTAGCGCGGGATATTTAGTTTCGCGGCGGCCATGACCAACGGGTGATCGTTGTCGATTCCCGACGGCCGCATACGCAATGACCGCGGATTCACTTCACAGCTCACGTGCCTGCGAATGATGTCGAGTACCTCCTCCAAAGTATATGCGTCCGTGACGCGAACGTCGACGGTGAAATGGCACTCGGGCGGTATCACGTTGTGCTGATTTCCCGCCGAGATGATGGTCGTTGTCATTCTGATGTCGCCAAGCGTCGGCGAAGTTTTGGGAAACCTATAGGAGCGAAACCAGTTAATGTCCTCGATCGCCTTGTAGATGGCATTGACCCCTTCTTCGCGTGCCGCATGGCCCGACTTTCCTCTCGCGACACAGTCAAGCACCATCAACCCTTTTTCCGCAACGGCCATTTGGCAAAGCGTGGGCTCACCCACGATCGCACAATTGATTGGAGAAATAAGAGGCCAAATGCTTTCAATCCCTCCGGTCCCGGAGACCTCCTCTTCCGCCGTAGCGGCCATAATGATATTGTAACGGAGATTCTGTTGTTGATAGTAGTGTAGAAACGTGGCGATCAGGGACACCAGGGCACCTCCGGCGTCGTTGCTGCCAAGCCCGTAAAGTTTGCCATCCTCAATTTCCGCACGAAATGGGTCGCGCGAATACCCGGGGTTGGGTCGCACGGTATCGTGGTGCGAGTTAAGCAGAATGGTAGGTTTGTCGTGTGAGAAGTATTTGTTTCTGGCCCACACGTTGTTTCCCTTTCGCTCGGTCGGGACGTCGTGTTGTTGGAAAAAACCCTGGATAATGGTAGCGGACGTGTCCTCCTCCCTGCTAAACGACGGTACGGCTATGAGCTGTTCCAACAGGTTTACGGCGATTTCGTCGAGCCGATACTCCATCTTTTCAAAGGGTAATGAGTGTTCCTTCCGTCTCCTGACCGATATTTCGCTGGAGATCGCGGGCATCGCCGATCAGCACTTCCTTCACACCGGCACCGATTGCTGCGTATGCGTTTTCGAGTTTGGGAAGGATGCCTTCTACAAACACGTTCTGCTGCAACAGTTCTTCGTATCGGGGGCGCGGCAGGTGATGAATCACTGACTGCTGGTCGTTCACATCCTGCAGCACGCCCTTCTTTTCAAAACAAAAGATCAGTCGTACATCGAAATGACGGCTCATAGCTACCGCCAGCACGGAGGCGATCGTGTCGGCATTCGTGTTCAGCATCGAGCCCGCGTCGTGTGTGAGCGGTGCGAAAACCGGAACCGTATTTTGCTTTAACAGGAAATACAGCAACGACGTGTTTACACTGTCAATGTTGATATCGCCGACATACCCGTAATCAACGTCCTTCACGGGTCGTTTACTTGCACGGATCAGGTTGCCGTCCGCTCCCGTAACTCCGAGCGCGTTACACCCAACCTGTTGGAGGGTCGCCACGATTTGTTTATTTACCAATCCACCATAGACCATCGTGACCAGCTCCAGCGTATCGCGGTCCGTAATCCTTCGGCCGCGAATATAGTTCGACTCGATACCCAACTGGTTTCCGATCTTGGTTGCGATCTTTCCCCCGCCGTGTACGAGGATCTTGGGTTCCTTGATGGTGGCAAAATCGGAAAGGAACCGTTGGAGCACGTCGGCATCATCCAGTACGTTCCCTCCGATCTTGATAATAAAAAGTCGGTTCATGGTCGTCGCAAAAATTATTATTTCACCTGCATTAGTAATTCCGAGAGCACCGCCTGGGCCGCCCATACCCGGTTCGACGCCTGTAAGGTGACCACACTGCTGAACCCGTCGAGCACGTCATCGCTGAGTTCCACGTTCCTGCGCACGGGAAGACAATGCATCACTTTCGCATGATTGGTCCGGTTAAGTTTTTCGGTCGTCAGCATCCACGATGGGTCGTTGCAATAAATTCTGCCGTAGTCGTTGTACGTGCTCCAGTTCTTGACGTACACAAAGTCGGCATCCTGCAGGGCGTAATCCTGATCATGGGTGATGGCTGCGCCTTTTGTAAACGCCGGATCCAGGTCGTAGTCTTCAGGGTGTGCGATCACAAATTCCGCGTGACCCCATGCGTTGATCCATTGAGAGAAACTGTTCGCCACACACTGCGGAAGTGCTTTGACATGGGGCGCCCAGGTGAGCACAATCTTAGGCATGCGTTTACTTTCCTTGAAAGTCTCCGTGATGGTGATAATATCCGTGAGGCTTTGGAGTGGATGAAGCGTCGCGCTTTCCAGACTAACGATGGGCACGCCCGAGTACTTTTGAAATTGACGGATAAACAGCTCACTGTAGTCGTCCTCCTTGTTCTTCAGCGTAGGGAAAGTTCTCACGCCAAGGATATCGAAGTATTCGCCAAGGACGGGAGCAGCGTCCTTAACGTGCTCCACGGTGCTCCCGCTCATGATCGCTTCATCTTCAAATTCCAGTGTCCATCCTTCCTGACCAACGTTGAATACGATCGCTTCCATGCCGAGATTGGCCGCGGCGATTTGCGTACTGATGCGCGTCCGCATGCTGGGGTTAAGAAACAGCAGCCCTAAGCGTTTGTCGCGGCCCAACTCGCGATCCCGGAAAGGATCGGCCTTGTACGCCAGTGCCCTGTTGACAAGAGCATTGATGTCGGAGACGTCATGTACGGAAATAAAATGCTTCATGACAATTCCACTTTCAGTGCCTCGATCAGTTTACCTGCCTCTTCTTTGCTGAGGGTCAGCGAAGGCAACAACCGAATCGTATTCGGTTTAGCTTCGCCGGTAAAGATATGATGTTTGAAAAGCAAATCGTTCCTCAATGACTTCAAAGATTCGGGCAGATCGAGGGCCATCATCAATCCGCGACCACGCAATGCTTCGATAGCGGGCAACATCGAAAGTTCTTTCATCCAGTAATCGCCGATGGTGTTGGCATTGTCCATCAGTTTCTCGCGTTCGATGACTTCCAGCACGGCCAATCCAGCGGCGGCCGCGAGATAGTTTCCTCCAAAAGTCGTTCCCAGCATGCCATGCCAGCCGCGAATATCAGGATGGATCAGCACGCCGCCGATAGGAAAGCCGTTACCCATCCCCTTCGCCGTGGTGATCAGGCGCGGCCTCACGCCCGCGTATTGGTGTGCAAAAAATTTTCCCGTTCGCCCGTATCCCGATTGAATCTCATC
>CAZIAG010000232.1:0-6511 GCA_964537375.1 uncultured Roseivirgaceae bacterium | reverse complement strand
GGCCATGCCGTCCTCGATCGAGATGATCGGATAATCGCCGACAAGGCCCGCTTCCCTCGTGAAAGAGCGGATCACGCGCTGAAAGAATGCATCGATCGTGGAAATGGCAAACCCGGAATATTGATGAAGGATGGCCGATTGAACTTCCTGGCAGCGCTGACGAAAGGTTGAGTCATCGTAACCGAGTTCGGTTTTCAACTCATCGGCCAGTTCGTTGGGCTTGCCGCAGGTAAAGTCATCGAGATAGGACAGAATTCGGTCCTTCATTTCCTGGCAGGCCTTATTGGTAAAGGTGACCGCCAGGATAAACCTGAAATAGTCGGCCCGGTGGCGAAGGGCAATTTTGAGGTATTCCTTGGCCAGGGTTCGGGTTTTTCCGCTTCCGGCGGAACTGCGGTATATCAGAAAATACTTTGTCAAAGGCGTTGTCGCTCAGAGCCCAAGTTTAGCAAGGATTTGCGACAAGTAATGTCGTTGCGGTGACAGAAAGAACCACCTGCCGGTCTACCGGCCTTTTATTCACAAGGGCCTAGCTTTTTGTCTTTATTTTTTAACGTTTTTCAGGGATTTTGCCCCCGCTCGTAACTCATTATATATAAGTGACATGCGCTCATACAAAATACACCCAATTCGCTAAATTTGATGTTACACGCAAAACCAACCCATACCATGAAGAACTTGAGTGCTGTTGTTTTCAGTCTATTGTTCTTTGTTGCCATCGCGGGTCCGGCGCAGGCGCAAAACAAAAAGCTCGATAAGCGTTTGATCAAGGTCAACGCCAAGTATAATTCCGGAGATTTCGAAAAAGCGCGCAAGCATCTTGAAAAGTTCAAGAAAGGAGCCCTGAAGCTCGGCGGTGCCAATAATTATATGGTCACCTATCACCTGAAGGCAGCACAGATAAATTTTGCGCTCGGCGTGGTAACGGATTTTGAAAAAAGCCTGCAAGACGCCCTGGCAACAAGCCGAAATGCATTCGGGGAGACAAGCACGAGCTATGCCCTTGCCCTTTTGGATGTGGCCGACAACTACCTGGAGTATGGCAACTTTCGTATGGCCCGCGAGCATATCGAAAGATCGGAGTCCATTCTTACCTCAACCAACGAACTGACTGACGAATTGAAGGCGCGGATAGCGCTGGCAAAAGCGGAAGCGTTAACCGGTCAGGGGTACTGCAACGACGCCCTCGCCCTGTTAAGTGAATACGATCAGTATTTCACGCAGCGCGCCGTGATCAAGGAAACTTACGTAGAAGACGGTGCGATAAAGACACGAAGAGTTCCGGAAAATGAGATCTTCAAACGTTTCGGCGAGTATGCGCGATACAAAATGCTAATGGGCAACGCTTACGCCATGAAGGGACGAGTTTCGACCAACCGCGTGGAATCAGACGAGGGTGACGCAGATGCTACCTTCATGGCGCTCGAGTCGTGGATGGATTCAAACGAAAAATACCTGAGCCCGACGGACCTGGTCTCCATTGAGTACCGCTACAAGTGGATCAAGGCTTTTCGGGAAAGCGGCAACAAGGAAATGAAGCAGAAGTCGATTCAACTCGACAAGATACTTTCCGACCTGAAAAAGAAAACGAGCCCAACACATCCACTTGCACACGACCTCTACCTGGCCTACCTCCAACAGCTGATGGAGAACAGCAAGGACGCACGTTATGTAAATGTAAAACTCGAATACGAACGGCTGATCGACCGCTATTATCCAAAGACCAGCCTGCACCGCGTAAACCTCAAAGCGCTCGATTTCGATTCCAAGTTTGCGAGAGACAAAACCAAAACACTCGAGTCCGATGCACTCAACGTGATCGGATCCAGATCGCTGCCGAAAAATCACAAGACTGCTATCCGGATTTACAAATTCCTGTACGACGTAGCCATTGCTGAACAGCGGTATGAAAACGCTGAGAAGTATCTTAATGAATTGGTGACAATAACCGCCGACCTTTCCGGTGAGAATTCACCCATGCATCACCTGGCTAAGATTCGCCTTGCCAATTTTTACCTCGACTACACGAATAGGATAGACGAGGCCGGGAAGATCTACCAGGAGAGTTTCTTCAACGTCGTTCAGAAGGAGATGGACGTCCGGCACCCGGAAATGTTCGCCGCCTTGACGCACATTGCGCAGTGGTATGAATACACAGACAACTTTACGCTGGCGACCAAGACGTTGCATGACGCAAAACAGGCCGTCCGTGCCACCTATGCTGACGACGACATTCTTTACGGTATTGCGCTCGACCACGTGGCCAAACTTCAGATCAGGGTGGGCGATTATGACGCAGCAGAAGAAAACATTCTTAACGCCCTCAAGGTCATTGACCTGAAGAAGAATCAGGCGTATGTTGAGTACGTTCCTGCTTACGTAAGCGCATTGGAAACCCAGGCGCAACTTTACGGAATCAAGGGCTTGTTCGACGAAGCCGAGGACAATCTGAAGCGCGGTGAGAAAATAAAATCCCGTGCCGGTGTACGCGTCGGCGACGAGCTTTCCACAGCAAAGGAGATGGCGGCATTGTACATTCAGCTCGGCCGATACAATGAAACCGCAGATATGCTCGACGCATTGATCGAGGATTATGAACTCACATTCGGAAAGAACTCGTTGCGCCTTATCGATCCGTTGGTGAACAAGGGCCGTATCCTTCTGGCGATGGGTGAGTATACCGATGCGGCAAATGTCGCAAATCGCGCCAACCAGATCGCGGTGAGCATTTACGGAGAAAACTCCACGAAGACTGCGCCCACACAACGACTGTTGTCAGACCTGTATTATATGCTGGGCGATTATGACAGAGCCGAGACTACTATTGCCAAGGCCCTTGCCAGCCAGGAGAAACAATTTGGCCGGGCACACGTTGATGTGGCGAGATCATTGTCGCACCTCGCCCTCGTGAAATTCTACAAAGGCGACAACAAGAAGGAGGTCGAAAAGCTGTTGCTGGAATCACAGCAGATCATGGAAGACAAGTTGGGTAAGAATAACCCGCAGTATGCAGAAATACTGAAGAATGTAGCTGTCCTTTACATATCCGAAGGTCGGTACGATATTGCATTTAATTCCCTTACGATTGCTGAAAGCATCTGGAAGGCAAAGACTGGCCGAAAGAACAACATCAATACCGCCAGCATCTACACGCTGACGGGGGATGTGTACTACCAAATCAAGAACTATAAGAAGGCTGCGGAGTTTTACAACAAGGCCAAAGACGCATATCAGCGGTATTTCAGCAAATCTCATCCCGAGTACGTGAAGCTGCTTTCCAAGCTCGCCAAGGTCGCGTATATGGAGAAGGACTACAAGGGCTCACGCGCCCTTATTGAGACCGCACTCGACAACTACGAGGGATTTATCAAAACGAATTTCCCTGCGCTGAGCGAGCGCCAAAAGGCAGAATACTGGAATACCATTCGCGGCGACTTCGAATTCTATTACACATTAGCCTTCGGGAACCTCGAAGACCTCCGCCGGATAACGGGGCGTCTGTACAACTATCAGCTCCTGACAAAGGCTTTGCTGCTGAGTTCTTCGATAAAGATTCGCGAACGCATTCTCAATAGCAACGACGAAATCCTCAAAGCCCAATACAACAAGTGGGTCGACACCAAGGAGCTGCTCACGCTGGCTCTCTCCATGAACGAAGCGCAACTCGCCGAAAACGAAATAGATCCGGTGAAGCTTCAACATGAAGTGGAAGCCCTTGAAAAGGAATTGAGTCAAAAATCCGAACTGTTCGCTCAGGAAGCGGAGCGCAAGCGTATTCAATTCACAGACGTGAAATCGGCGCTCAAGCCCAACGAAGTGGCAATCGAGTTCGTGCGCTACCGATACTTCAATCATACCTTCACCGACTCAGTGATTTATGCCGCCTTGTACCTGAAGCCGGAGTTCAAAGAGCCCAAGGCCATAATTCTGAGCGATGGCTCTCGCATGGAAACACGCTTCCTCGCCTATTATCGCAACGCGATCATGAGCAAATTCCCTGACAAGATTTCTTATGGTGTCTTTTGGGAGCCCATCATCAAGGAGATAGGCCAGGTTTCTACCATCTATCTCTCGGCGGATGGCATATACAATCAGATCAACCTGGAAGCAATTCCAACACCCGATGGTCGATACGTGATCGACAACTCGAACATCGTATTGGTCAGCAACACGAAAGATATCTACCTTAGACAAACAAGACCGCGTGCTCAACAAACCCATGAGAAGACAGCTTTGATGTTCGGGAACCCGAAATTCTACGTGAGTGCCTCCGCCGACCGCCAGGCGATCGCTCCGCTGCCGGGTACCGAAAGGGAGATCATCGCCGTTCAGTCGATACTCGATCAGAAGGGTTGGAAAACAAGTGAGTTTATGGCTATGGCCGCTGCTGAAGAGCGAATCAAGGAGATTAATAACCCACCAATCCTTCACATCGCAACCCATGGTCTATACAGACCGACGGAAGAAGTGACGTTAGAAGCTCAGATTGAGGGCAACAAGGCGGTCCTCGCTCAGAATCCACTGATGCGCACGGGGCTGCTCCTCACCGGGGCCGGGGACCTCTTGCAAAAGACCGACTACAATTACAACATGGACAACGGTATCCTTACCGCACAAGAGGCGCAAAGCCTTAACCTCGACAGAACCGATCTCGTCGTTCTAAGCGCCTGCGAAACCGGATTGGGCGATATTCAGGCTGGCGAAGGTGTGTATGGGCTCCAGCGCGCTTTCCTGGTCGCGGGTGCCAAGGTGCTTATCATGAGTATGTTTAAAGTAGACGACACCGCGACGCAAAAACTAATGGAGAACTTTTACAGTAAGTGGAGTACGACGAATAACATGCGTCAGAGCTTCATTGACGCGAAAAAAGAGCTTCGCCTCGAATACAAGGAACCCATTTATTGGGGAGCGTTCATGATGATCGGCCTCGAATAATTCCCGGGAAACCACTGTAAAAAAGCCACGCTTTGAAGTGTGGCTTTTTTATTTTTGCATGTTTTTACATTTTTAAGGTCTGGGTTAATTCGAGCTGACTGAATTGTCATGGAGCTATACTATTCGTTTTCCGTCCTGATCGTACTGGCGTCCATTTTTGCCTACGTCAACTTGCGTTTCATCAAACTGCCGGGCACCATCGGTATCATGCTGATGGCAATCCTGCTTTCGCTGATTATCCGGCTCGCTGGCAATAACCTGTTCCCTGAGGCTACAACAGGGTTTCTGAACATTATCCGCGAACTCGACTTCAAAGAAGTACTGATGGGAGCGATGTTGAATTTCCTGCTGTTTGCGGCTGCTATCCATGTTAACTTTTCGGACCTCCGCGAGCATCGGATGCCGATATTCACGTTCTCGACCGTCAGCGTCGTGATGTCCACATTCCTGGTAGGCGGGATGCTCTATATGATTGCACCAATGGTGGGGATCGATCTTCCTTTCGTGTACTGCCTCGTTTTTGGTGCACTCATATCGCCGACGGATCCAATCGCCGTGTTGAGCGTTTTGAAACAGGCAAGGGTGCCGAAATCCCTCCAAACCAAAATCGCCGGTGAATCCTTATTCAACGATGGCGTCGCGGTGGTAATGTTCGCCGTCATTCTCCAAATCGCCCAACAGGAAGGAATAGCGCTGACCGGAGGCGACATCGCCTGGCTATTCGTCAAAGAGGCAGCAGGTGGACTTCTCTTGGGTATATCGCTCGGCTTTATCGTTTCGGGCGCGATACGAAAAGTGGATGACTATATCGTATCGGTTCTCTTGACACTCTCCGTGGTTATGGGCGGATACCTTATCGCCCGATCCGTTCACATTTCCAGTCCACTTACCATGGTAGCCGCCGGACTTATCATCGGCAACTATGGCAAGAAGACTGCGATGTCGCCGGTGACCCAGGACTATCTAACCAAGTTTTGGGAGTTGATGGACGAAATACTGAACGCCATCCTTTTCCTTTTTATTGGATTCGAATTGCTGATTATCCCGGATTTGTTAGTACACTGGCAACTTGCCTCCATCACCGTCGTCGTAGTACTCATCGCCCGGGCCCTCGCGATATGGGTTCCTTCTCTGCTGGTTCCATTCCAAAACAAGTTTACGCGATCGACCCTCGTTGTACTTGTCTGGGGCGGGCTGCGCGGCGGCGTTTCAATCGCGCTCGTGCTTTCCATGGCGGATGGCCCCGTTAAGGATTTGCTCCTTGAGACAACTTACTTCGTTGTTGTCTTTAGTATCATGGTGCAGGGTTTGAGTATCGGACGAGTGGCGGGCAAGGTGCTAAAGGGACGTGGGTAAAAATAAGTCCCATACGCCGAGAGCCCAGGGCCTTGGGCCTTGTTACCCTTCGGCCCTGGGCTTTGGCACCTTGCAAATCCAGAATGTCTACGCTTTGGGTTCATCCTCTACCCTTACCCTAAAAAGGGAGCGCGAGCAGACCCCGCTCGTCGTGCAGACTTTATTTGGTGACGAAAATTTCTCCGCGTTGAGTTCATCCTCTACCCTTGCCCTGAAGGGA
>CAZIAG010000231.1:0-6514 GCA_964537375.1 uncultured Roseivirgaceae bacterium | reverse complement strand
AGTTCACGCTTGAGCATGTTCGCGACGCGGTGAGTGTCTTTAACGCTGCTGGAAAAATTCTTTCCGAGCATGGACTGTCGTTGTGCTACCATCCCCACGGATTTGAGTTTCGTCCCTATGAAAGCGAGACACTCTTCGACTACCTCGTGACCAATGCGGATCCAGCGAACCTGAATTTTGAGATGGATGTCTTCTGGGTAAAGCAGGCGGGGCAGGATCCCCTGGCGTTGCTTAATAAATACCCGAGGCGGTTTCTGTTGCTTCACCTTAAAGACCGAAGGCCCGGAACGCCCGACAGCCAGAACGGGCAGGCGGACGTGGAGAGTAATGTTGTGTTGGGAACCGGAGACGTGGGAATCGCTGAGATCATGAAAACCGCAAGGCGCATTGGCGTTAAACATTATTTCATTGAAGATGAATCGTCCCGCTCAGTGGAACAGATTCCTCTAAGCCTTGAATTCCTCCGGAACCCGAAATAGCTGTAGGTGCATGACGCTTAAGCGCATCACGTATTTTAATATAAAGCAGCGATGAGTGATTTTTCTCAAATATCCCGCGAATGCGTCGTGCTTCCATCGTATAACTTTTGATCGGAATTCTGAAAGGGAATAATCAGCCAGCGGCTAATCATTCCCTTTGAGCCGTTTGGTCGCCTACTTCGCTCCAAATCCAAACGACAGTTCCAGCATAGCAAAAATCGTCGTGGTGCTGTAGCTATCGTATAGCTCACCCGTGTTGACGTAACGCTCTTCGTCTTTGAGGGTGAAGGCGGCTCCGGCAAACAATCCGAGGTTGACATAGTTGCCGGACGCCTTTCGCCAGCGGTATCCTACATTCGACACCACCGCGAGACCAGAGTATTTTTCCTGCGTTTCATAGTATTCGCCGATGTCGTAGTTTGCCTTCGCGACATTGTAGTCGAGGAAAGCACCGTAATACATGGAGTTTCCCGCTTCTTCAGCGAACCCTTTAACGCCTGCTCCGATTCCAAACGTGGCCGGCGAGAGTCGACCGTCGTCAAACCCCGTCCAGATAATATGAGTAAGAAGGCCGAGGTACGCGTAGCGGAAATACGGTGCAAACACCGTATTCGTGGACATTCTTTTCTCGTACTGGATGATCGGACCCAACTGCAGAAAGCCAAGCGGGTTGAAATTGAAACTTCCGTCCGGCAGGGTTGCAAGATTGACGTCCTTTGCCCCTGCGGAACTTTGTGATGTTTGGTTGAAGACTTCCCTGGATCCGTTGGCGTAGTCGATCATGAACACCCTGGATTTTTCTATGCTGTACATTGGTCCGTTGAGGTTGTCCTCCTTTTTGTATTTGATAAGGTCCGTCGTCACCTCTTCAACCCGTCCCCGAATTTCTTCTCCTGATTTCAGGGTGATCCTGTCCTGCGCGTGAGTTGTCAATATCCCTGCGAGGAAAAACAAAGTGATAATGCGTATTGTTTTCATACTGTTCAGGATTAGTTGTTCTTTTTTAACGTTGCTTCGAAATCGTCCTCATGTTCAACCTTTAAGGTTGTGGCTGTGATCGAAATGATGGTCAACTTCCACCGGTCGCCATCGTCGTAGTCCAGCTCAAGCTCGTTTCCGGTGAGCTCCCATTCGCCCAGGTATATTTCAGGGGTGCCCCCTTCGATATACATTTCCCGGTAATCACCATCGCTTTGGAATTCCATTTCGAGGTAGAAGCCGTCGAGATCAACCGGAATTCCGTCAATCCTTACTTCGGTCAATTCCCAGGATCCTATTAGCATGTCCCTTGTTGAAGGTCCTTCATCGTCGTCGCACGACGTCAGGAGCGACAGCGCCGCGGCGACCAGGTATGTGATTGCCAGCGCGGCGTTTTGAGAATACCAGCGTGTTCGCATAAGATCTATTCGGTTGATTTATGCTGTCAAGCTAGGGCATTGCCGGACGGGTCCTTGCCATCCGTGTTGCATTCATTGACAGAAATGTTGCATGTCCCGGAAAACGGGATAGATGTCAGGTAAAATTGCCCGGCGTCGAACCGAACCGGGCCTTGAAGCATTTGGTGAAATAGGATAGATTGTTAAATCCCACACGGTAGGCAATTTCGGAGACCGACCCGACTTTGTTCTTCAGCATTTCGGCCGCGTGATTTAACCGGACCACCCTTATAAATTCTGATGCGGAAAATCCAGTCAATGCCTGAATCTTGCGAAAGAGCTGCGTCCGGCTGATTCCAATTTCCTGGCTTAACTGATTTACGGAGAATTCACTGTTGTCCAAATGCGCCTCAATGATGTCGCGAAGCCGTGTCATGAAGGCCTCGTCGGCCGAATTCAACTTGATTTCGCGTGGATTGAGCGACCGGGAAAACTTGGCGATGAGTTTTTCCCGCTGACGAATCAGATTCTGGATTCGCGTCCCGAGCTCCTTCTTGCTGAACGGCTTGACCAAATAATCGTCGGCACCCGTGTTCAGTCCCTGCAGCTTGTCTTCTTCTGAAGCTTTTGCTGTAAGCAGGATCACCGGAATGTGGCTGGTGGTCACGGATGTTTTAAGTCTTTCACATAGCTCCACCCCGTCCATCCCAGGCATCATTATATCGCTGACGATCAGATCGGGAACCGTCTTTTGAGCAAAGACAAAACCTTCTTCGCCGTTCCGAGCCTCGACTACGTGGTAGTCGCGTGATAGGATTTGACCTACATACTTGCGAAGGTCGGCGTTGTCTTCGACGACCAAAACAGTCGGTTTGTCGCTGCCGCGTACAGTTTCGACTGGCGTTCCGGATTCGTCAGTTTCCTCGACGATATGTATGTCGTATTCCACCGGGCTTTCGTCGGATTGAATGAGAGCACCACGTTTTCCAAGCGCCTCGGCAGTTATCGGTAGTGTTACCTCAAAGCATGAGCCCGTGGCCAGCCTTTTTACTTCAATTGCGCCGCCTTGCAATTCGACGAGTTCACGTGTCAAGGAGAGCCCAATACCTGTTCCGTAGTGATGATTGCCTGATACCTGGTAGAACCGGTCAAAGATTCGCTTCTCCTCTCCATCGGGGATGCCGGGTCCTGTGTCTGTGACTGTCAATCGCAAGATGTCATTCTCAGTCCAGGCCCGCAGTTCAACAACGCCATCTTCTGGAGTGAATTTGAACGCGTTCGAAAGCAGATTGACGATGATCTTTTCCAGTTTATCCGCATCAAAGTAACCATCGACCCGGTCTTCGACGTCCACGGTGTATTGAATTTTCTTCTGTGCCGAAAGCGACGAGAAAGCACCCGAGATAGCCCTGATGAATTCAGCGATGTCGCCCTGGTGCGCGGTTATCTTCAACTGGCCAGCGTCCAGACGAGAGAGGTCCAGCAATTGATCGACGAGGTTGAGCAGGCGGTTTGAGTTGGTCCTGACCGTTTGAATTGTGTTGGGATCGATATCTTTTTCTGACAGTTCATCGGCGACGGATTGAATAAGCGTGAGCGGTGTTCGAAATTCGTGACTGATGTTGGCGAAGAATTGGGATCGCATTCGTTCCATTTCGAGCGTCTTTTGATTGAGGGCCTCTCTTGCGCGCAGCCTTGCCCGATAGGAAAAGTAGACCAACATAAGAATAATCAGGATAGCTGCCGCTATCACGATCAGGAAGTTTCGCTGTTGCGAACGCTGGGCGATGACAACGGCTTGTTGCGCCAGGCGTGATTCCTGAAACTGGATCTCCCGTTCCTTTTCAGCTGTTTCGTATTTTTCACGCATCTCGGCGATACGCGAAAGCATATTTTCATTCAGCAAGCTATCCTTCAGGGCTGTGTATTGGAGATGAAAACGGTAGGCTTCCCGATAGTCACCCTTCTTTTCATATAAATAGGCCTTGGCTTGTGCAACGGATTTGAGTGGCTCGATTTCGCCGTACTCTTGTGCCCGGGTGTACGCTTCATCAAGGTGGGTTGCCGCTTCCTTAATGCGCCCCAATTCGGTAAGCAGAGTCGCTGAGTTGACCAGCGAACTGATGATATCGCCTTGGTGGCCAAGGTATCTTCTTATTTCGAGCGCTCTGATTAGATATTCATGCGCCGAAAGCGGGTTCCCATTCTTTTTGGCGACGAACGAAAGATTCTCAAGTGTGGCCGCGCTGTGTTGACGATCTCCAAGCGATTCAAAAATGGACAGTGCCTCCGTCAGACATTCCGTAGTTTTCGAGTAAGCTCCCTGGTAATAGAAGGTGCTCCCAAGGTTGACGAGCGTATTGGCGATTGGTCTTAGTTCGCCAACAGCCCTTTTCATCGCCAGACTTTCTTTCAGGTAGGTCGCGGCTTCCTCGTAATTCTTCAGGCTGTTGTAGATGATCCCGAGGTTGTTGTACGAAGCTGCGATCTTGACCGTATCACGGGTTGCCTTCCGGATTACGAGTGCTCTTAGGTTGTATTGGATCGCGTTTTCAAAAGAACCCTGGTTTTGGTAGACCAGCCCGATGTTGCTCAAATAGTCACCCACCAAAATAGAATCCGTCGCAGTCTCCGCCAGGTCAAGCGCTTTTACGAAGTAATGGAGTGCGCTGTCGTACAGGCCTCTTCGACGGTGAAGTACACCAAGGTTGTTGTACGACTGAGCCACAAGGGTCGGACGCGTCAACGATTGACGAATCGCCAGCGATCTCCGATACATCAATTCTGCGGAGTCAAAGATGCCGGTGTTTTGAAAAAAAATCCCTTGAACGTCAAACGCCACGGCCGCTAGTGCCGGCATTTCTTTTTCAATGGCTTTCTCCGCGATCTTGTTATACAGGCGATTCGTTTCCTGTGGATGGCTGTAAACGCGACGGCGGTTTGAGTTTACAAATGCCTCGAAGAGTGAATCGTTATCGATAACACGGTAGAAGACAGTCATTAAGCTATCGGGCTTCGACTGTCCGTTTGCAGCTGGGATAACGAGAAGACAGGCAAGGCAAAGAAACAATTGTTTCATAGCGGTCTATGAATTTAAACAATTTGCACGGACTTATTTCGGCGCTGATGACCCAACTACACCCCGCTTTCGGGGAATGACGGATTTCTGTCGATAATATCCAGGCCAATTGAATCGAATGGCGGTTTTTTGGCGCAACAAACCTTCGTTTTCACGGATAAGGTCGCTGGTGTCCGTGTATTTTTGGTATACACGGGTTACATGTGCGCGTCCACTGTGAGCTGGTTGTATCGGATTGTGCGAGTCAGTCGCGATCTTTATGCACATCCGTCAACAAAACAACTTTTGATTTCGTAGATAGGAGCACGACGCTACCCCTATTTAAACCGAAAGACATGAAAAAGACAATCCTGCTCACCTTGATGGTATTTTTTGCCGCCATTGTATTTGCCCAGGATGGAAAAATTGTACAGCGGATTGAACTCGCCTTTCCGGACAGTGTGAAAAAGGTGGTGTACTCCGTTTATCCGGATATCGCCGATGAGATCCTCGCATTGAAATACTCGCGAATCACTTATCTGTCTGACGGGCTAAAAGTCACCGCCTTCCTGGTCGAGCCGGCAACGCCGGGAAAATATCCGTGCATTATTTCGAACCGTGGAGGTAACCGGAGCTTTGGTGAATGGACACCCCTGCGAGTCGGGTTGTTTCTCGGTCAAAGGGCGAATTGGGGCTACGTGGTCGTCGCAACTCAATACCGCGGGGTCGATGGGGGAGAAGGTGTTGAGGAGTTTGGGGGAAAAGAGATTAACGATGTTCTTAATTTGATTCCGGCGCTGGCGCAGGTGGGAAGTGCTGACACCTCGCGCATCGGCATCGAAGGAACAAGCCGTGTCGGGATGATGGCCTATCTCGCACTGAAGCGCACGTGCCGGTTCAAAGCCGCGGCCGTTACTGCCGGCCTTGCAAATGCGTTTAAAAATATTGCAAGCAGACCTGAGATGGAACAGTATGTCCTGAGTGAGTTGATCCCGAACTACGAGGAGAATCGCGACGCGCTTAAAGAAAGGTCTGCGGTGTTTTGGACGGATCAACTGTGCAAGACCACGCCGCTGCTCGTCATGCACGGGAGCGCAGACTGGAGAGTTTTACCGGTGGAGTCTGTTGAATTGGTGAACAAGTTACTCGAACACAAACATCCCACGAGGTTCATTCTCTTCGAGGGAGCGGATCATGGGATATCGGAATATCGGGAGGAGAGGCTCGCTGCGATAAAACGCCACTTCGACTACTATGTTCGCGATAGAGGAGCACTGCCTGACATGGAGCCGCATGGGAGGTAGCTTGTTTGGACTTTCCGTTGATACAGTACTTCGAAGCTTTCTATGGGATCAGTTTGCAACGGTGAGCGTTCCAGGCGCCGGGTGTTCCCGGTTTCACGAGACGAAAAGAGGCGGGGTTTGCCGTATGGCGTTTTGCCAATAAGGAGATGGCCAAATATTCGTTGATTATTGGTTTCCTTTGCACGACAGCGGGAATGCTCTCCGGACCGATCGGGATCAGCGCGTTACAAATTGTTTGTTCCACCTCGGGCTGATCCTTGTCAGCATCGTGATCATTGAAGTACGACTCAAAGACTA
>CAZIAG010000230.1:6213-6535 GCA_964537375.1 uncultured Roseivirgaceae bacterium | reverse complement strand
GGTTCTGAACACGACGGTATTCTCACGGCGTATGAGGCGATGAGCATGAATCTTGATTCAACCCAGCTTGTGGTTTTGTCGGCGTGCGAAACAGGGTTGGGCGAGATAAGAAACGGCGAAGGCGTATACGGTCTGCAACGGGCATTTCAAACTGCGGGGGCCGAAACCGTGCTCATGAGCCTCTGGAAGGTTGATGATCAGGCAACGCAGGCGCTGATGGTTGAATTCTACAAGTACTGGTTGAAGGTCAAAGACAAAGCGGAAGCGCTGTCGCTGGCACAAAAAGCCATCAAAGTAAAATATCCACATCCGTTCTACTGGG
>CAZIAG010000230.1:0-6194 GCA_964537375.1 uncultured Roseivirgaceae bacterium | reverse complement strand
TTGTTTTGGTCGGAGAATGAGCGACATTGTATTGTATGAAGCTCTTGTGGACCGATGGATCAAGGAGTACGCTATTGATCCGAATTATGGTGGGTCTCGTATTCCTCTCTGAAGGTATTCAAAAGTTTTTGTTCCCCCTCGAACGCGGGTCAGGCCGATTCGAAAAGATAGGGCTTCCTTATCCCGAAGTCCTAGGTCCATTCGTGGGTGGTGCCGAGGTGGTTTGTGGCACATTGGTTATCATGGGCCTGGCGACGCGACTCGCCGCCATTCCATTAATGGTGATCATGATCGTGGCCCTGTCTGTCACCAAGATTCCCATATTAGCCGATGCCGGGCTTTGGCAGGCCTTGCACGACAGCCGTACCGACCTGTCGATGTTGTTGGGAAGTATTTTCTTGTTGATCAATGGTGGTGGCGCGTGGTCCATCGACAGAAGGCTCATCAACCATGCGTAAGGAAAACAAGCTGACAGAAGTTGCGGTCGTTTTTTTCAGACTTGGATTGATCGCTTTTGGAGGACCAGCCGCACATATCGCGATGATGGAGGACGAAATTGTCCGCCGGCGCAAATGGATCAGTCGTGAACATTTTCTCGACCTCGTTGGGGCAACGAACCTGATACCCGGTCCGAACTCTACCGAGATGGCGATGCACTGCGGTCATGAGCGTGCGGGGCCTCCTGGTCTTTTCGTGGCAGGCATCTGTTTTATCGTCCCCGCCGTCGCGATTACGGGTGTTTTGGCGTGGCTCTATGTCCGGTATGGTAATTTGCCTCACATTGTCCCTTTTATATATGGAATACGACCTGCCGTTATCGTTGTGATCGGTGTGGCCATCTACCGGCTTGGCGCGAAGGCAGTGCGCAACACGACAACTGCATTGATCGGGATATTGGTAGCGGTTGCTGCGCTTCTTGGCGTCAATGAAGTGATAGCCATCCTTGCGGCGGGTCTGCTTGGCATGACACGTCAGGCCATCAGCAAGATGACAGACCGGGCAAGCGCGTTGACACCTTTGCTCCTTAGTGCGATGTTGGTTCCGCCCGGTAGCGCCGTAAGCAATACAAACTTATTCCTGGTATTTCTGAAAATTGGTGCAGTATTATTCGGCAGTGGTTATGTGCTCGTAGGTTTTCTCAACGGGGAGTTGGTCGAAGCCCGTGGATGGATAAGTTACAAGGCATTGGTCGAAGCGATTGCAGTCGGGCAGTTCACGCCGGGACCGGTCTTGTCGACCGCGACGTTTGTCGGGTATATCATCAACGGTTCAGGCGGAGCGCTTGCCGCCACGATCGGGATATTTCTTCCTTCATTTGTATTCGTTTGGTTGCTCAATCCGCTCGTGCCGCGTCTGAGGAAGTCGGCGGTTGCGTCAGCATTTCTTGAGTCGGTCAACGTGGCGGCGGTTGGTATTATGCTGGCTGTTGCAGTACAATTAGGTGTTCAGGTCATGAACGACTGGCGGGCTTCGGTCATTGCGATATGTAGTGCGTTGGCGATGCTTATTTTCAGGCGGGTGAATCCCGCATGGACCGTTTTAGGTGGCGCGCTGCTGGGGTGGCTTTTGTGGCACCTCTGATGCGGTCAGGACTCTTTAAGGTGAGGCATCCCAACCAATTCAAATGCGTTCAACGTCAGCAAAGATTTTATTACTTGACGTGAAGGACCGATTTCTCTAAGTTTAGCCTTATTAAATCCTCACTAACATGGCTACACGAAAACGCTTCCTGAGACTCCAATCGCTGGTGTCGTTCCTCCAAAGCGAGAAAAACGGCGATGAGGTCTTCCTCAAGTTCAACGGCAAGAAAATAGCTCCAAAGAAAGAGAAGTACTACGAAATGACGAATGATCCTCTGCCGTTGAACATTGAAATGGAGGTTCCTGCAACCGGGAAGTGGGTCGAATTAGAACTTTGGGAATACGATCCCTTCCTTCCGAATACACGGCTCGGCCATTTTAAGCTTTTTGTGGACGACCAACATTCTGATACGTTCACGGCAGAGCTCAGTCGGGAGAAGGACTCAACCGCCAAATACGTCCTCAACTGGGAGCTCGTTTCGAAGCTCGTGTAAATGCGTTTCCCGGGAAGACTTTCCCGTATTCAGCCGACACATTGCGTGGACATTCAACGTCGTCAGTTGCGGTTCTCCTGGCTTACCTCTAACTTCGTAAGGCAAGCAAGTTCGCCAACAGACATGAGCAAGGGAGAAAGGAGCCGACCATGAAAAAGATCATCATCTGCCTGTCGCTGGCTTACCTTTTTCAGGGATGTTCGGAAGAGGAGCCCGCCACTAAATTTCAGCTCGCCAAGGGATTTTGGGTCCCTTATGAAGCCGTTGCACAAGACGGCACCGTGAATCATGGGCCATTTTCTACGGAACCGGTATTCGGTTCCTCCGCGGGAAGTGTGAGGATCATGGACGACAATGCCTACGTGCCTGTAGTTTGGTACAACAAGGACACCTATTCCCTGGACATCCATCACCAGGGCACGTATGCGTACGATGGCGAAACGCAACGTCTGACGTTCAAGACGGGAAACCCGCTGAGCAGCTTTGCACCGGTGTACCGTGTGATCAGGCACGAGGAGGAAGAAATCTGGCTGGAACAGGTGTGGACCGGCACCTCTTACAAAGTTCGTCTCGAAGTAAAGGAGTAGAAAGCCCGGCGCTTTCGGTGCGGAATGATTTTTTTGTTTTCGCGTGATCAATCAATCACCATGGCAGACTTTAAACCAAAGGACTACAATTCAGTGTCGCCGTACTTTATCGTTGACGGTGCACAGAAGTTTATCGACTTTCTGAAAAATCTTTTCCGCGCGACTGAGTTGCGCCGGTATGACGGAGATCGTGGAATTCTCCATGCGGAAATACGCATCGATGACTCGGTGGTGATGCTTGCCGATTCTACAGAGGCCTATCCCGCCAATAAGCATTTGATCCATGTCTATGTTCCGAATGTGGATGAAGTGTACAAGAAAGCGCTTGCACTCGGGTGCACACCTATTCAAGAACCCAGGACGCAGGATGGCGATCCTGACAAACGCGGAATGTTTTTGGATTTCGCCGGCAACACGTGGGCCATTGGAACGCAGATCGCTCAATCTCATTAATACACTGAACTCGCGGAATTGTTGGTGAGGGGTTGGAAATGGGTTTGGATTCAGCCATATTCGTAAGCGTGTTTTTTGGCATGCCAACACCGGAAACCATAGTTCTCAGGTCAGCAATTTTAGGATCGCTTCTCCTTTTCATCGTCAACGCTGAAACGCTCGCCCAGCGGATCGGCTTTGAAGAGATTGACGGTTCCAAAGTCTCTGCCTGGTCAGCCCGTTCGCCTTCTGACTACCAGGGTGTTTACCGTTTCGGAGATTCCGAGTCCGAATCGGACTTGGTTGTTCTCGTCACGGAATCGGGTGTTTTCGTCCAGAAGCGTTTTGGGAGCTTTACCGATGGCGGCCGGTCCTGGATCTTTGAATACCGAAATATGGCAAACGCCAGGATCGAGGGGCGCACATTCTACGCAGGCGACGTGAAAGGCGAGTTCGCCGTTTACGATGACGGCTCCGAAAAAATGAAGGGGCTGAAGTTGTTCGATGCATCGGGGGATGGCTACGAATTCGGTCCCTGGTCGCATGATGTGCAGAACTACTACTCGGGCAAGTATCCTGAAGCCTCGTTGAGGCCGCTGGAGGCCGACGCCTTGAAAGAAATGACC
Source organism: uncultured Roseivirgaceae bacterium (assembly GCA_964537375.1). Taxonomy (GTDB): domain Bacteria; phylum Bacteroidota; class Bacteroidia; order Cytophagales; family Cyclobacteriaceae; genus Chryseosolibacter. Next base: position 2,475 of record CAZIAG010000230.1, on the reverse strand, counting down.
GTCGAACAATTGCGGATCATGCGCAACGAGATCTTCGCCCGTTACGGTCACACCTTCCGCGCCGGTGGAGAAATGGATAGGTACTTCCGACAACAGCAATGGTATAATCCACAGCACAACGATGCAACGCGATTTCTTACCGAGCTTGAGAAATCAAACGTCCAGCTGATCGAATCGATCGAGAAGACGAAATAGATAACGACAGAATCTGCTGATCATGATGCGTTACCTTCGGATTGCCGGTGTACTCTTGTTGACAACGGGTTGTTATACGGTCCAGGACAACATAACCAGTTTTATTGAGGAAGGCATACGCCCGTTTAATGACCGGATCGCACAGGCCGCCTCGAAGGGAGAATCGTGGGTCGAGAGCCCGGAGTCGATCGTCAGGGCATTGTTTACGTCAGCGGACGTAACCACCGACCTGGTCGTGGTGGACAGTACACGCCGTTCAGACAACGCCGTGATTGTGTTTACCGAAGAAGGTTTCAAGGACGACTCCATTGAAGGTGAAAAGCGCATCATTGAAATGAGGCGAGTCGACCAGGTATGGCGCATCGAGCGTATTCGCCTGGGTTTCAAATGCAAGCAGGGGAGGGGAAAGCAATATTACACGGGGGAGTATTGCCGGTAGGCAGGCACTGTTCCGAAAGTTCCACGTTCAAGTTGTATTTCAATTTTCGTCTGGATTCTCCATTGTGGTTAGCGAGGAGGTCGCATTTTAGCCTGACTTTAATAAATAAGGAGCAATCGCGATGACTCTTTGGGCGCACACCGCTCGATTATGGCGTGGGCCGTAACCGGTTGCAAAAGTAGTCGGTGGACCGTCGTCAAAGTGGGCGCGGAATCCTATTTTCGTTTCGCCTTACGTGCCTCGTTGTATGCGCACTCCAGCGCATCCTTCATTATCTCGTTTTTCAATTTCCTTAGTTCAAATGTCGTCCATCCCTGGAGCCCCCACTTGTTCGGGACGGGATAGATGCTGCCTTTGCCGAATGTGGTGAAGGCTGACTGGTCTTCAAGCGAAAGTTTGAGATTGGCGGTGCGGCTTTCTTCATGAAGCGTGGCGAAGATTCGGCGACCGATTACTTTGAATGCTGCACGCTCAAAGTGGGGATTCTCCTCCGTTTCAGGGAAGGACAATGCGAGTTTGCGAAAGGATTCCGTCGTCATGCCCGAAAATAACGATCTGTGTACGCCCCGGAAAGGAAAATAGGGCACTAAACGGCGTCCGCAGGCGGACGTTTCTGTCCAGTAGAGTACATCCCGTTTGGGGGAGGGATGGCTTCCCGATGCCTGGCGTGAACATTTTTCGGGTGGCATTGTCATTGGTGATTGTGCAAACTGGTGACCGTCATGCAACTGATGTTCGGCTTTTTGAATCCGTTGAATAGCCGGTGGATGATGAGCAGTCACCGGCCCGATAAAGTAACTTTGGAAAAATACACGCTACCGTGACTTATGGTAACCAATTATTTGAAGATCGCATTCCGTTCCCTGGTAAAGTTCAAAGGATATACCGCTATCAACCTGCTGGCCCTCGCCCTGGGATTGACAGCCGGTATCCTCATTATGATCTATGTCTTTGACGAGCTTTCGTTCGACAACTTTCATACAAAACAGGACCGGATCTACCGCGTTGAAACCTCATTTAGTGCCGGACCAGACGATGAAGGTGCCAATGACGCCAATGGTTGGCCGATTGGTCAAATCCTACGAACCGAATTTCCGGAGGTAGAGGCGGTGCTCTATACGAGGAATGCATCGCACCTGATGATCAATTTCGAGGGCAAGCAAATGCAAGAGCGCATTCACTACGCCAGCCCGGAGTTCTTCCAGATATTTTCTTTTGAGTTAAAAAAGGGGAATCCCACGACGGCTTTGACGGAACCGTATTCCATCGTAATTACCGAAGACACGGAAAAGAAATACTTCGGTGGCGAGAATGCCCTCAATCAGATGTTGACGATTTCCGATACTGTAAATTATCTGGTTACTGGCGTCGTGGAAAATGTACCGTCGAATTCGCACATACAATTCGACATGCTGGTATCGTTCGCGACTTACGAAGCGCAGAACAAGTCGTTCGGCTACGACGTTGGTTGGGGAAATATCAACATGAGAAATTACCTTTTGGTGCGTCCCGGCACAGACATAGAAGGGCTCGCGCGCAAAGTGCGAAACATATATATGGATCGCGTCGGTGAGGAACTGAGAAACTGGGGCGTTGAAGCATACGTACTCCTCGCCCCCCTAGAAGGTTTGTACCTGACTACCAGGAGCGGCAATGGAATGGGGCCGGTCGGAAGCATCGATCGCGTTTATCTCGTTTCAGGCATCGCGGGGTTTGTGATCCTGCTCGCGTGCATAAACTTTATCAATCTCACCACGGCACGAAGTGTGTACCGGGCCAAAGAGGTTGGATTGAGGAAGGTGGTTGGCTCAACTCGCGCGGGTCTGATTCGTCAATTCCTG
>CAZIAG010000229.1:0-6544 GCA_964537375.1 uncultured Roseivirgaceae bacterium | reverse complement strand
CTACAATTAAGTAAGCAACGGCAACAATTGCTCAATCTGTTTGCGAGACGACTCGTATTGCGGAGGAAGTTTCAGCGAAGCACCCAGTTCGCCAACGGGTTCATCAACCGCGAAGCCCGGGTTGTCCGTAGCGATTTCAAACAATACCCCGCCGGGTTCGCGGAAGTACAAAGAGAAAAAGTAATTGCGATCGATCTTTGGGGTTATGTTTAGTCCGAAGTTCAAGACTTTCTCGCGGTACTCCATCAATGTACGTTCGTCATTTACCCTGAAGGCCACATGGTGAATGGTCCCGCCTGCATTGGTGCCTCTTGCCCCGCCTGGATCCTGTACGAGGTCCACTATAGAAGCGGTGGGATTGGCATCCGTCGCAAATCGAAGAACGTTACCCTCCTGTCGAATAAATTGATATCCAAGAATATCTATCAACACACGCCCTGTTGGCTGGGTATCATTAAGCCTGAGCGTAATGCTGTGAAAGCCTCGCGTCGCGAACGACTCCTCTACGTTATTTGCAATCCATGGCTTCCGTTCGTCTTTTCGGGTGGGCACAAGTAACGACACGTGGAGCCCGTCCGGATCCTCAAAGCTCAAGAACTCCTCATCAAAACGTCCACCTTTCTTCAGGATAGCTGCGCCATGTTGTTTTAGTCTTTCCTCCCACCAGCCCAGACTTCCAGCAGGGACAGCATAGGTAAATTCAGTTGCCATCCCGGTACCGAGTCTGCCTCTTCGAATTCCTTCCCAGGGAAAGAAAGTCAGAATTGTCCCCGGCGTGCCAAGCTCATCACCAAAATAGAAATGATAGGTGCCGGGGTCGTCGAAATTCACGGTGCGCTTAACCAGCCGTAATCCGAGCACCTTTGTGTAAAAGTCCAGATTGCGTTGGGCACTGTCGGCGATTGCGGTGATGTGGTGTATACCCTTGATCCGTTCCATATTATGTGTCGCGTTTATGATAAGGTGAAATTAGCACCCCTCGCATCCCCAAGCATTGAACTGGATTAAGAATATCGCAGCGCAGGGCGTTTAGCTACTTCCTCTTCGTCAGCCTCGCCCGAATTTTGCTTAAGAATTCGGGTGTTATACCCAGGTATGACGCAATATTATGTTGAGGCACACAGCTGGTGATCAGCGGATATTTCTCAATAAATCGTAAATAACGCTCCTCCGCTGAGGAGCTTAGGTTGTCAATCAGGCGTTGCTGGCTAGCAATCAGGGAATTCTCCACCAATATCCTGAAGAACCGTTCAAACTTAGGTATCTTCCGGAACAACATCTCGCGGTCGGCATACGAAAGCAACATCACTCTCGAGTCGGCTACCGCCTGAATATTCAGGATTGCGGGTTTTTGGGAAAGAAGGCTGTACATGTCGGCAATCCACCAGTCGCGCAACGCAAAACTGAGAATATGCTCTCCTCCATGTTCGTCGACGGTAAAGCCCTTTAACGCACCGTCCAGCACAAAGGTCGAATATCTGCACACCTCGCCCTGTTTTAAATGAAAGGCCCTTCTTTTCAAGGTTCGGACTTCAAGCAACGACAGGAAAAACTCAACCTCCCCCGGTTCCAACGAGATGTGTTTCGCAACGTGCTGAAGGATAAGGTTGGTATCCATACGCCCTAAAGCTAAGAAAACGCGTCAAAACTATTATTGTCCTTCCAACGCAATGGCAGTTGGATGGACCGCCTCTATCGTTGGTACACGGGGGAAACGGAGGCCTTCTTCAGATGGATGAACACCGTTCAGCGCCATTGCCAGACCCGATAAGGCTGCCATCTACGGTCGCCGGTTTATGAGCGGGCGCAGGGCATGGCACAACGGACGCCAATTTCTTAATCCAGTTCAATGACGGGCGGTAAGGACCCCACTAGATTGCGGACAAATCAAAAGAATAAAGCAATGCAAACAGCAACCAAGACAAAATGGGCGCTCGACACCGCACACAGCGAGATCGGGTTCAAGGTAAAGCACATGATGATTACCAACGTATCCGGCGCTTTTAGTGCATTTGGCGCCGATGTAGAAACCGAGGGTGACGATTTCTCGACGGCAACGATCACCTTCAGCGCCGATTTAGACAGCCTTTCAACTGGCAGTCCGGACCGCGACAATCACCTAAAATCGGCGGACTTTTTCGATGCAGCGTCGCATCCGAAGTTGACATTCAAATCGACGAGGATGGAAAAGCTCAGCGCAAGTGAATACCAGCTCTTCGGGGATCTCACCATCCGCGGCGTGACGCACCCCGTTGTGCTCGACGTCGAATTTGGTGGTGTGGGCAAAGATCCGTTCGGAAATCAAAAAGCCGGATTTACAGTATCCGGCAAAATCAGCAGGGGGCAATTCGGATTGAATTGGAACGCCTCGCTGGAAACTGGCGGAGTTCTGGTCAGCGACGAAGTAAGATTGTTCGGCGACGTACAGCTGATTCGCCAGGCGTAACGTCCATAAACAGAAAGCGGCACGGCAATAGATGCCGCGCCGCTTCATCACCATCTCACGTAACCAACTACCGTAGAACGAAAACCTGAACGTCGAAAGGCTTCAGGGTAAGTTCAATATTTTCCTTTTCCAACGAGGCCGCAGTTTTCCCAAAAATATTCACAGCAGATTTCACTTTCACCTGAACACGCGCTACCTGTTCTTCGGGTGACAGGTTCACCACTGCAAGGACCTTCTGATTCACATAATCCCGGACAAAAGATAATACCTGGGCGTTGTCATTATCGACGTTCTGGTATTTTCCACTGGCCAACGCCGGGTAATCTTCACGCAGGCGAATCAAGGTCCGATAGTGATTCCATAAGGAATTTGCGTCATCGCGTTGCTCCTCGAGTGAAATTCCGTCGTTCGGTTTCACCCTGGAATGTGCCCACCACTCGCCCGCGTCCTTGTACCAAAAACACATCCCCCGACCTTCCGCCGAACGATACCATTCAAATGCCTCACGAATAGGGATGTCGTTACCATCCGTCATGCCTTTAAGCTGTTCACCGGCCATCCCAATCTCCTGTCCGTAATAGAGCAGGGGAATGCCACCCACGAGCAAGTTCAGGGCGGCTCCCGCCTTCATCCGGTCAATCGATCCGTTCACATGTGATGCAAATCGTTTCGTATCGTGGTTTTCAATAAATACAATTTGTTGCTTGCCCGCCGGTAAACGACTAAACGTACTATCGGCTTCGGCGATGATGCGTTGTTTGTCGAAAGCCTCGATGGCGAATTTCAACCGAAAAGCGAAGACCCTGTCCACATCCGCCCTGTCAAAATATTCATAACCAAATGAACCCCAGTTGGCTTGCTCGGCAATGATCTTCACCGCAGGGTTGATCTTGTGAAGATGATTCAATACTGGTGTCCAGAATGTTTCGAAAAGATTGGTCAATCTTCCCGCGTTGTCAAGATCATCCATCATGTGGTCCAGCCTGAATCCATCAACACCATCATCGAAATTGCCGTCTCCGTCAGGGTCCATCCAAAACGCAAGGAGGTCACGCGTGTAGTCGCGAACTGCCGGTTCATTCATATTTACGACCGCAATCTGATGACGGCTACCGTCGTGGATAGTAAATTCCTTTACTCCCCAAAAGAACCATGGTTGCTGATTTGCATTATCCTCATAGAACACGTGGTTCGCAAACCGCGACTCCGGATTTCCAATTGATTCCGAATACCACGGATGGTCCTGGGTCACATACTGCATCTCGACGTCCTGATAGATTTTCATGCCCCGGCGATGCACTGCCTTTACCAGGCTGAGGTATTCGTCCATGCCGCCAAACTCAGGATCGATCCTCTTAAAATCCGTCGCAAAATAATTGTGGTAGAAGGCGGACTCATACAAGGGCATTAATAGTATTGAGGTGACGCCCAACTCCTGTAGGTAATCCAGCTTCTCCTCCATTCCCTTCAGGTCGCCATGACCGTCGCCGTCGCTGTCAAAAAAGCTGCGTTGAAATACGTGGTAAATCACTTCGGGTTTCTGGAATCCATATGAGGTGCAAGCGGCGAATACAACAGTAAACGCGAAAAAAATACATTTCACCATTACGGTACAGGTTTAAAGGTTACTTGTCGCAAAATTGTTCGTCCGACCGGCACGAGTCCAATCGATTTCCGCGCACCATTATCGGGGTCTATCGCTTCCAAACGAAATACAAGGTCATCGCCTGGCTCCTTCACCGGCGTGTCACCGCTGCACTGATACACAACTAAATCGTTCGGGACATATTTGAAGTCAAAGTATCCGGGAATCGGATGCGTTTTGGTTTTGTGCTCTTGGGCATCTTTGGGATGGGCAAGAACCATTGCGCCATAAGTGAAGTAGTATTCGCCATTGATATCACGGTGAGTCATCACCTCAGGCTGAAACGCAATCTTTATCGTATTGTCACCCTCCCACTGTCTTTTCCCGATCTTAATGAATCCGTCTTCGTCGCGGTACGATTCGCTTACAGAATACGTCCGAACCCACCCGGGTTTCCTCACCCAAAGTTCGAAGGATTGTCCTTTCGCCTTCACATGGAATGTGATATTGTTCTTAAAAGGATACGCTGTCACGGTCTCGATGGTCACGTCTTCTCCACCAACAGAAGTTTTTAGCACGTTCGGACCAAGTAATGCGGCGACGATTTTGTCATCGGACCGCATCCACATGTGCTGTACATAATATGGAGCGATTCGGCCGGCATTGGGAACACAACAAACCGCGGCATCCTGATGCACGGGCGAATATTTGTATCGTGTCTGGTGGTTGACCGAGCTATCGCCATTGAGTCCGCCGGTCATATAGTACGAGTTGTCTGATTTCAGGTACGCGATACATGTGCCATTCGGATGCCGTGCTCCCTGTGCAGCGTTAAAGAAAAGTTTTTCAATCCGGTCACCATATTGGCTTTCTCCCGTTTTGATGAACAGCTCAGCATAGCTGTGCAGTAGTTCATGCAGAGAACAATACTCATATCCCCGCGACGTGGCATCCGCTCCCTTTCCGCCGATCCATTCGTCACCGACTGGACCACCCGTTGCCGTGATGGTCTTATCGATCTTTTTCAAGAAGTTGTTGAGGGCAACCCGCAGGTGGTCGTTCCCGGAAACGTATGTTGCGGCAGCCACCGCACGCAGGTGTTCGTATGTATGCACACCGTGGCCGTTCAACATCAGGCTGGTGTCCATCAACTTTAGGAACTGCGCATCCTCATTGAGAGCCTGTTCAGAAAAATCGCGGTAACAAAAGAGAATGTAATCACGATACTCATCCTTGCCGGTGATACGGTAGAGGTCCTCAAGTACATCTATAAACATAAGTCCGTGCGATAAACCACCGACATTTGCATTCTTTGAGTAGAACGGATGTGATCTGCCGATAGGGAAATTGGCGATTGTGTTTTGCACAGCCCGTTCGACGGCGGCCAGAACGCGCTCATCGCGGCGGTAGTGGTACCAGGCCAGAAGACCTCTGAGTAAAGTTGCTTTGGCCCACAGTTCGCCATTCTCATTGTCGAAGTTGTAACGCAATTCCTGATCATAAATACCGAGGTATCCATCTTCGTCCTGCGTCGAGAGAATATACTCGACATATTCCTCTGCTTTCTTCAAGTGCGTTTTGTTCTCCGCAAGAATAGCGCTCCTGATGTATCCATCTCTCCAGTTACTTTGTGTTTCGCTGTTCCACCAAAGAAACTGAACTTGCCATTCACCTTCGTCCCCCAAGGCCCCGACGTCCTTGCTACGAATATTTTTCGAAAGCCGATCCGTGCCGTAGATGTCGTCATCCACGATCAAATCCGGCACTAACTTGTCCAGCTCTCCGATAAAACCATCGATGTTCCCTTCGACTTGTTCTCGCAACCAACCTTTTGGCATCACTGAACCAAACGGCACCGGTGCAAAGACCTCTTCGATTGGGCGTCGTTTGTCAAAAGGTGAAGGCTGGGCCTTCGTTGGAACGCCATGTGCCCAAAGCACGATAATTAGTAAGCCATTAAATCGCAGCCTTTTCAACATTCTTTTCAACTCTAGCTCTTTTTATAGTTTTTGCTTCCCACAATTCATCCATTTCCTCAAGCGTCTTCCGGCTGGTTTCAGGAACATTTCGACGAACAAAGAGAATCGCCAGGAGGCAAAGTGCTGCGAAAAGCAGAAATGGGAAGCCGCCGTGAAAGGTCTCGTTGAGAAAAGAATTGCTTGTCATCACCGGAAAAATTTGTGAGACACTGAAGTTTGCAGCCCATTGCACAAAGACGGCAATGGACAAAGCAAGGCTCCGTACCCGATTAGGGAAGATCTCCGATAATAACACCCAGGTTACTGGTCCCCATGATAATGAAAATGACGCCATGAACAAGACGAGGAATGGCAACAGCCATGTGCTTACCACCTGCAGCCAGGCGGCCACTCCGACGACGGACAATGCGATGAACATTCCCGCAGAACCAGCGTACAGAAACGGTTTTCTCCCCACCAGGTCAACAAGATAGATTGAGTCGATGGTGAAGGTAAGGTTCGTTACCCCGAGCAAGCCCGTTTGGAAGAGCGATG
>CAZIAG010000228.1:0-6558 GCA_964537375.1 uncultured Roseivirgaceae bacterium | reverse complement strand
GTAGGGCTGATAGAAGCGACTGTACTTAAAATGGTCACCGCCTGTGAAAACGGGCAGCGCCAACCCCGCAAAAATAACGGCAAGGAGAACAGCCACGCATTTCTCTTGCGTTGTTGCTGACCCTCGCCCAAAGACGACGCGCCTCACCAGCAGCCCGGCAAACAATACAAGAAGTGCTGTGATAAAAGCCGCATGCGGATAGGAATAGAAAAACAGGAACAAATAACGGACTCCCGACTGCATGTTGTCAACCACACTTCCCGACACCTTTGCATAGTACGTATTGGAGAACGGGTACCCAAAGTAGGATAACCTCCACAAAAGCAAGAGGAACAGCGTAATCACGTGGACACCCAGCGTCACACCGGCGAGGCGCAAGGCACTAGACTTGTGAGCGCCGCTAAGGAGGACAATGAATAACAAGGTGACAAAAATGAATCCCAGTGCCATTCCTTCGGGACGTGTCAAAACAAGCAATGCGATTAACCCCGAAAATCTAAGCAGGCGGAAGCGCCCTCCATCAAGTAAAAGTTTGCATAGATCAAGAGTCAAGTGGATAATAATGAACGTCCAAAGCCCTGTTTCCATCAGGGCGAGGATGCTCCACTCGACAAAACCCAGTGGCAACACCAGGAGCGAAACGATGATCACTTCCACAGACAAGGTCGCCTTCCGTATTCCTCCATTGAGTCGCTCGGAAAAATGCAGTATCCTGTGAAGAGCAGAAAAGACAAGGGTAAAATTCGCCAGCAGCAGGAGAATATTGAAATGTTCAGGGCTCAGGTAGTAAAGCATTGCCCCAAAAAGAGTCCAGATCAACGAAGTAAAGCCTTCCACCCTTTCCCCGCCGACGTTCCAAACGAATCCATGCCCTTCAGCAAAGTTTCGCATGTACACAAAATAAATGTTCGCGTCGTCGACGCCAATCACCGGAGCCTGGTATCCCCACCAATACACACCGATGACAAATACAAGGGAAACAAAAACAAAGACGGGAGAGAAAAACTTGTTTGCGGCCATGGCGCTCCATCCGTATCGATCGAGCAGCCAAAAAAAGTATACCTACCTTCGATCAAGATTCTCCCGCATCTTAAGACTCGCTAAATAAGAAGCATAGAGAATTGTCTCGCCACGCCCCGATGCGATTGGGAGGCGCAGGGACGCGTCCCGATGATCCCAAACAGTCACCACATGCTCACACGTCCAAGAATGTTTTTATGCTACTGAGCAAACCTCCCACGAAAGTCCTTAAGCGGCTGTTTGCAGGAAGTACATATTATCGCAGCTCAAGTACGACAACTGAAAAAGGAGGTAAAGTAACCTGAAGCTCATTGCCTTTCAGGCGCGCATCCTTAAAGGGCACCGGTTTCACCTTATCGGGGACCTCGAACGTGTTGTGATCCTGTAGTTTTTCAGAGGTGAGTATGCGTCCTGAAACACTCCTTGCTGTGTTGCCGTGCAGCGTGACGGAGACATCATGCTTGCGCGATGCGTCGATGTTGACAAGAGAAATGTGAATCACGCCGGTGCTGTCCAATGACGCAGATCCCGAAATGGCAGGCAGTTTTTCATTTTGAAACGTGTAATCTACTGATTGAAGGGTCATTGGCAATAACTGTGCATCCTGGTGCACCTTGTACATCTCCATGACGTGGTACGTGGGCGTCAATATCATCTTCTCTTCATCCGTCAATATGACCGCCTGCAAAACATTGATCGTCTGGGCGAGATTAGCCATCCTTACGCGATCGGCGTGATTGTTGAACGTGTTGAGGGTTGTGCCTGCAATCATTGCGTCGCGCATGGTGTTCTGCTGAAACAAAAAGCCCGGATTGGTACCCGGTTCAACGTCGTACCATCCACCCCACTCATCCACCACCAGGGCTATACGCTTCTGCGGATCGTATTTATCCATGATGGTGGAATGCCGCGTGACCAGTTCTTCCATTTTCAACGCTGCGCGCATCGTCTTGAAGTACTGTTCTTCCGAAAAATTCGTCGCGGATCCCTTGTTGTTCCAGTCTATCACTGAATAGCTATGCAGGGCTATGCCCTCCAGCAACCGATGCGGAACGTCTCGCATCAACACTTCAGTCCAATGATAGTCGGCAGTATTAGCGCCCGAGGCAATACGAAATACACCGCCGCTATTGCCCCAGTCCGTCATAAAGGTCGCGTATTGCCGATAGATATTTGCGTAATACTCCGCCGTCATATGTCCTCCGCAACCCCAGGTTTCATTGCCGACACCCCAATATTTTACCTTCCAGGGTTCTTCTCTGCCGTTACGCCTCCGCCAATCGGCCATTGGACTGATACCGTTAAAATTGACGTAGTTCACCCAATCTGCAAGTTCCTGCACCGTTCCGCTCCCGACATTTCCCGACAGGTATGGCTCCGCGCCAAGAAGCTCACACATATTCAGGAACTCATGTGTACCGAAACTGTTGTCCTCCGTGACGCCGCCCCACCACACATTGACAATCTTCGCACGTTCATTCTTCGGTCCTACTCCATCCTTCCAATGATATGTATCTGCAAAACAACCCCCGGGCCACCGTAAATTCGGTATCTTCAGGTTTTTCAAAGCCTCAATGACATCCTTCCGCACACCGTCAACATGAGGGATCTTCGTGTTGTCTTCTCCCACGTAAAAGCCACCGTAAATGCAACGGCCAAGGTGCTCAGCAAAGTGACCGTAGATATGACGGCTGATCACGGCAGAAGGTGCATCCACGGTAACAATAACGCGGTTCCTGCTTTGACCAAAAAGCGTAAAGGCCATCATTAAAAAGGAAAAAGCGAGAAGGTGTGATTTTAGCTTTGCCATGATACAATCCATTTGTTTTTGATTTGGATATTAATGTACAATTTACACTTATTTGAGAAATCAAAACAATTTATGAGCGGATTTTTTGCCGGCTGAGCACGGTCGCGACTCAGGAACCTTGAATGCAACTTAACTAGAGTGCCCCAAGAAAAGCATCAAACAAATTTCACTTTATTTGACTGCAGCCTGGCGTACTTTGCGCGGTCAAATACGTAATAAAAAGCACCCTTGCGTGAAGATTGCTTCTCCTTCTCATTGAGTTTGTTCAAAATACCGAGGGAAAGGATCTTCTTTGTGAAATTTCGTTTGTCAAATTCGGTTTCATAGATCGCCTCGTACAAAGTTTGCAGCTGCGGCAGGGTGAACTTTTCGGGCAGCAATTCAAATCCGATCGGATGGGCGACCACTTTTTCCTGCAGGCGCAGTTTTGCTTTTTGCAGCATCTTCTTATGATCGAAAATCAGGGGTGGTACCTTGTTGAGCGGAAACCATTTTGCTTCGTGCTGCAATTGCGCACTGTAGTTGGCAATGTTAATGAGGGCAAAGTACGCTATAGATATGACGCGACCCGCCGAATCCCGATTCACGTCACTGAAGCAATGGAGCTGCTCCATATATACGTTCTTCAATCCGGTAAGCTCATGAAGAACGCGGCTGGCGGCCTGGTCACCGCTTTCGTCAGCGCCGACGAACCCGCCCATCAATGACCACTTTCCTTTTTCCGGTTCGAATCCGCGCTTGATAAGAAGCGCCTTTAATTGTTGACCATCAAAGCCAAAGATGATGCAGTCGACGGCTACGAGTATTTTTTGATGCTTTCTATAGTTGCTGATTTCCATTGAGGGTATGAAATCCGCCGTGAATATCGCATATTAACACTACTTCGCAAATGCCTGATGTTTCCGTGCCAGGCATGCCCGTATTGACTATTTCCAATTCTAACAATAGAGTCGATCGTGCAGTCTCAGCGTGTCTTTGAAGGAGGTGATCCGAGTCTCCTTATTTATAAGTAAGAATTCCAGCTTCGCCATCTCGGCGAAATCCTCCAGGTGCTCAACGGTTAGGCATTGGCTATAGCCGGTGTGATGTGCGCCACCTGCCAGTATCCACGCTGTACAGGCTGTGTTAAAGTCAGGATCGGGTTTCCATAATGCCCGGGCTACCGGAAGCTTCGGCAAATCTTGTCTGGGTGCAACCGCCTCAACGGTGTTGACCAGCAATCGGAAACGATTCCCCATATCGATAAGGGATGCGTTGACTGCATTGCCTGCGGCACTGTTAAACACGAGACGCACGGGATCATCCTTTCCGCCAATACCCAACGGGTGAATTTCACAGGAGGGCTTTTCAGCGGCTATCGACTCGCAAATTTCCAGCATGTGCGCACCGAGAATCATGGGGTCTGCATCAAGATGATAAGTGTAGTCCTCCATAAACGACGTGCCCCCCTCAAGTCCGGCGCCCATTACTTTCATCGCCCGAACTAACGCGGCGGTCTTCCAATCCCCTTCGGCGCCAAACCCGTAGCCTTCATTCATCAGGCGCTGAACCGCTATTCCGGGCAGTTGCCTTAGTCCATGCAGATCTTCAAAGGTTGTGGTGAAGCCCTTGAAGTTTCCCGCCTTCAGAAAGGCTCTGAGTCCCAGCTCGATCCTCGCTGCTTCCCGAAGTGAATCGTAGCGATTGCCTCCCTTCCGCAAAGCCGGAGAAACCACATAACGCGATTCGTACTCCTGCACAAGCGTCGAGATCTCGTCGTCGCTGACCTGGTTTACGACGCTTACAAGATCGCCGATACCAAAGCCGTTCACGCGAAAGCCCAGGCGAATTTCCGCTTCGACTTTGTCTCCTTCCGTTACGGCGACATCGCGCATGTTGTCTCCAAACCTGCAGAAACGCGCGCCTTGCCAGTCATGCCAGGCGCTTGCCGCCCGGATCCAAGCATTTAGCCGCGCATGTACATTTTCATCTTTCCAATGGCCCACGACAACCTTTCGATTCAAGCGCATGCGTGACATGATATGACCAAACTCACGGTCGCCATGCGCACTTTGGTTAAGGTTCATGAAATCCATATCAATCGTCTCCCACGGGATGTCGCGATTGAACTGCGTATGGAGGTGAAGCAGGGGTTTGTTCAATTCCTTCAGTCCGCCAATCCACATACGAGCTGGCGAAAAGGTGTGCATCCATGCAACGACCCCGATGCACTCGGACTTGCGGTTTGCCTCCCGACACGTCCGCAATATCTCGTCCGCATCCTTCTGAACGTCCTTAAAGACAATCCGCGCGGAAATGTGGCTGGAACCGCCTAACTCGCGGACGATGTGTTCGGCGTTGGCCGCGACCTTCTGTAAGACGCTTTCGCCGTATAAGTGCTGGCTACCGGTAACAAACCATACCTCCTGCCCTTTCAAGTCAATCATTGTTACTTTTTGTTTCGTGATTGCTATTGGTAATTATCTCTACGGCCGAAATCCTCTCGGGAAGCCATACGGACATCTCCCCTTTTCCGCGATGCGCCCAGGCATAGTATGGTATCGCTAAAAACGGTTGGCTTTCGCTACGGATGGACGTACCGTCGTCTCCAACCTTCAGTGCTACGGCTTCGCTTTTCAATACTACAACACCGCTGAGCAAATCGTCGCGGGTCTCGGCCGTGATCGATGCGCGTGTCGGTAGTACAAGATTGCCTATTGTCCCCCCATTGTCGGGCCACTCGGCGCAATAAATGATGGGGCCACGTTGCAACGCCACCTTTCCCCGATCATCCTTGACGTCGTTATGTGCATATACCCTGTGCACGTTCATGGGCAATGAGACATTTATCTTATCGCCTCGCTTCCATCGACCCGACAGCACGGCATAACCATTCTCCATACGATAGTCAACCTCCTTACCGTTCCGGTGAATCGTCGGTTTCGTTGTATTACTTTCACCGAATCGATACAAGTCAGAAGGGATTGCCTGGCCGCGTGCCCACCCTGGAATTCTTATCCTGATTTCCCCATCGACCGGACTTGAAGCGTCAATTATAAAACGTAGCTCTCCCTCCCACGGATAATTGTTTTCCTGCTCTATCTGAAATTCTTTCCCGGCGAGTTCAAATTTCGCTGTGCTTTCCGCAAAAAGGTTGATATACACCGTCCGTCCCTTTTGAGCATACATGTAGCCCGGAACGGAAGGAATTAATCTGGTAACATTTGTGGGGCAGCACGAACACGGAAACCAACCGGAGCGTTCCATCTCCATATCGCGGTGTTCAAAATGATTGCTGATCTCCATCGCGTTGGTGTAGAAGAACGACTTTCCATCCATCCCCACACCCGACAGCAAACCGTTGTACAACGTCTTTTCGAGCACATCGATGTATTTCGCATCGCCGTGCAGCAGAAACATGCGGTGATTCCAGTACACATTCGCTATAGCCGCGCAGGTTTCGTTGTATGCTGTGCGGTTGGGAAGTTCGTAATTGTCACCGAAGCGTTCGCCATGGCCCGAGGCGCCGATCCCACCCTGAACATAAATCTTCTTCGAAACAACGTTGTCCCAGATTCGGTCCACCGCTGTAAGCATTGCCGGATCATCTGTCAATGCGGCCATGTCCGCCATAGCCGCGTACAGATATCCGGCACGAACCGCATGTCCTACCGCCTCATCCTGCTCCACCACAGGAACATGGTCCTGCCAATAGGCGCCATTTCTGAAAGGATCGTGGCTGGTGGAGT
>CAZIAG010000227.1:0-6571 GCA_964537375.1 uncultured Roseivirgaceae bacterium | reverse complement strand
CTGACATTCCTCCCCCGGCCACCTCGGCGTATATCCTGGCACCGCGTCTGACGGCATGCTCATATTCTTCAAGAATGAGGGCGCCGGCGCCTTCACCCATAACAAATCCATCGCGGTCGACGTCGAACGGGCGTGATGCCGAAGCGGGATCCTCGTTCCTGACTGACAGTGCCTTCATCGCGGCGAATCCCCCGATACCCGCTTCGTTTACCGCAGCCTCGGATCCGCCGGTGACAATGATGTCCGCCTTGTTCCACCGGATGTAGTTCATCGCGTCGATAATGGCCGTCGTAGAGGTCGCGCATGCCGACACCGTGGTAAAGTTCGGCCCCATGAAACCATACTTTATCGATATCCACCCGGAAGCAATATCGACGATGACCTTGGGTATAAAGTAGGGGTTGATACGCGGCGTACCATCACCTCTTCCGAATTCGATCATCTCTTGTTGAAAGGTCTGAAAGCCGCCATTGCCGGAACCCCAAATTACGCCGACACGGGTCTTGTCCAACTTGTCGAGATCGAGACCTGAATCCTCCAGCGCTTGCCCTGCAGACACCAGCGCGTACTGGGCAAACGGATCCAGTTTCCGAACTTCGCTTTTCTCGAAATGATCCAGCGGATTGAAGCCTTTCACTTCACAGGCGAATCTTGTGCGAAACCTGCTGGCATCAAACCTGGAGATGGGCGCAGCGCCACTCTTTCCTTCGATAAGATTGTTCCAAAACTCCGGAACCGAGTTTCCGAGCGGTGTGATCGCTCCAAGACCCGTGACAACTACTCGTCGTTGCATATAATTGTTTATGTACTGATTTCTTTCAAGATATTCCTGCAATGCCTGACCACCATCTCCATCGCCTCCGACGAGCGGGCCACCCGCGAAAACATCAACGCTCCTTCTACGCTGCAGAAAAAAGTATAGGCCAACTCCTTTGGCTTAATATCCTTTCTGAATTCACCCGCGGCCATTCCTCCCCGGATCAAGCCGGCAATAAATGTAATCGTGTCTTCCAATTCACGCGCGACCACCTTGCGCATCGAGACACGATGGTCGTCGGCTTCAACCGCGGTATTCAACATGGGGCACCCGCCGGGCACCGGTGGGTTCTTCACATATTGGGCATAAAAGCCAAGCAGCGCTGACAATTTTTCCCTGAAGGTGGTTTTCTCGCCGACACGTTGTCGAGCCAGACGCTTCACCTTCGCCATGGCAAATTGGAAGGCTTCCCGGGCAATCTCATCCTTGTCTTCAAAATTTCCGTAAAGGGCACCCTTGGTCAGCCCCGTCACGGTCGTCAGGTCCGACAAGGACGTGCCGTCAAATCCTTTGCGATTAAACAAGGGTGCCGTCTTCTCAATAATATATTGCCGAGTCTGGTCTGCCTTGGTCACGGGGTAAAGGTAGTACAATTGTCCATAAAATATACCGTTCGGTATATTTTATTCAACAGGCTGAATCCAGCATGACACAGCGGAAGCGCCTTCGATTTCGAAACATGATTTCACGCAACGCGCAGAGCCGGAGAGGCCGAGGGGTTTCGATTTATACTGTGGCGGCTCACCCGGGTCCTTCGCGTCGCCCAGGGAAGCTTACAGGCTGAAAATCTTTTCCATCACCAACCATTTCTCGCCAGGTGGCGAACCAGGAATCGCCTGCTGATACTTTGCCATCAACGACTCCCACAACTGAACCCTGGGATTGGACTCATCCGTCAACTTTTTTCGTTCGAAGGAGAAATCATCGTCCGCATCCACGATCATAAATAGCCGATTTTGAACGCGGTATATCTCCATATGCCGAATTCCGGACTCCTTTATGCTCTCAATGATCTCCGGCCACACCTTGCGATGATGTTCCTCATAGGCCGCGATAAGTTCGGGGTCTTCTTTAAGATCTAGGGCAAGGCAATACCTCTTCATGGCACAACCGGTTTAACGCGGTGACCAATCGACCCATAGAACGACACCACAACAAAACAAAGTGAAGGCACAGCAAAGGCATGCTGAATGTTTTCAAACAATCCCATGATTGGCGGCAGCACGGCCCCACCAACTATCGCCATAATGATGAAAGACGAGCCAAGCTTGGTGTTTTTGCCGAGGTCTTTGACGCCGAGTGCAAAGATTGTCGGAAACATGATCGACATAAAGAAATTGATGGACAAGACCGAATACACCGCAAGGTCCCCACCCCCGATCGCACCCACGAACGATAGAATGCAGGCGATACCTCCATATAGCGTCAGCAACCGGCTATCCTTAACTCTCATCATGAGCGCTGTTCCGACAAACCTACCCACCACGAACAGCGCTGTACCTAACAGAAAATAATCTTTCGACGCATCTTCCCGACTGACACCCGGGATCATGGTGATCACATAGTCAATCGTAATACCCCATATACCGGCTTGCGCACCCACGTAACAAAATTGAGCAAGTACGGCAAGCACGAGGTGGCGGTGCCTGAAAATACGCTTATCCAATCGCAGCCCTTCACCCTTATCCGGTTCCGGCATCTTCACCAACATAAACAACACCGCTACCAGCAAAACCGTCGACGCAATGAGCACGTACGGGAGGATGACCGCTTCCGCGGCCTGCTGCTTCTCAGTTAATGTCGACATGTCTCCCTCGTTGCCCTTGAAAATGAGCTCGCCGGCGAGGTATGGACCGACAACCAGCGCGACACCGTTAAACGATTGAGCCAGGTTGAGGCGTTGAACCGCTTGTTTTTCGCCTCCCAGAATCGTTATGTACGGATTCGCAGCAGTCTCGAGGAAAGCGAGTCCACTCGCAATGATATAAAGGGCCACCAGAAAAAACCCAAACACAAGCATCTTGGCGGCAGGAACAAACAGGAGTGCACCAACCGCATACAGCAACAAACCGAATACAATTCCTTTCTTGTACGAATATTTTTCCATGAACAGTCCAGCCGGAATGGCAATCGTAAAATAACCGAGGTAGAATGCTGTTTCCACGAGAAGGGCCAACGCCCTGGGAATTTCAAACACCGGCTGAAAGTGCGTGATCAACGCACCGTTGAGAATGTTGGCCATACCCCAAAGAAAAAAAAGGCTGGTAACAAGGACGAACGGTACAAGGAAGAACTTGCGCTCTCTGGAGGGTCTCGCAACGGTTTCGGTATTGATCATTGTGGTCGGTTTTTCTTGGCGTCTAACGCCCGGTCGAGATGCAGATACCCTCCGTCGACGTGAATCCACTGGCCCGTGATGTGCGTGGCCCTTGACGACAACAAAAACACGATCGTGTCCGCGATTTCCCCGGCCGTTGTCATGCGTCGCCCCAACGGTATTCTCGATGTAATCGACGCGAGCGTTTCTTTCGGGTTATCCAATCGCCTCAGCCATTGTTCGTACATCGGCGTCCACGCTTCGGCCGGAACAACGGCGTTCACGCGGATATTGTATTCCGCCAGTTCAGCAGCCCACTCCCGCGTCAACGCTAGGATAGCCCCCTTCGCTGCTACATACCCCGATGTATTTCCCTGGCCTGTCAGTGCCGTCTTGGAACTCACGTTTACCACAGCGCCCATCGACTTCTTCAAATGCGGCAACGCATAGTGGACCATCTCGTAATAGTGCACGACATTGTTGGTCATCGATTGCACAAAACGTTCCGGTGTGCCCCTGATCAATCCCACGCCATCATTGACACCGGCGTTATTTACGATACCGTCAATTCGACCAAATATATCCGCAACATTTCTTACGACGTTCTCACAAGATCCAGATACACCCAAATCAACCGCGAAGAATGCGGCCTTCTCCCCAAGTGCGTTTTTGAGCACATCACCGGCTTCGATGTCCTTGTCGACAATCACCGCAACCGCACCTTCCTGAATGATCGTCCGACAAACGGCTTCGCCAATTCCTTTGGCCCCGCCTGTGACGACAAAAACCTTGTCCTCCAGTTTAAGATCCATCCATTAAAGATGATAAAATTCCACGGCATTGCCGCCCAATACGCCGGTCCTTTCGTCCACGCTGAGCTTGTCGACATAGTTGCGAACGACGTTGTACTGCTCCTGGTAAGTTGCCGCAACAAGACAAACGGGCCAGTCAGATCCATACATAATCCGCCTGGCACCAAATGCGTCAAAGACCACGTCCATGTACGGCAGCAGGTCGGCAACCTTCCAATCGTGCCAACTTGCCTCCGTGACCATTCCGGATACTTTACACCAGGTGTTCTCAAATTTTGCCAGCGCCCGCATCGTTCTTGCCCAATGAGCGATGTCACCGGTCTTGATTGACGGCTTCGCCAGGTGGTCAATGACGATCTTCACTCCTTCCACCTCCTTGACAAATGCAAAGGCCTCATCGAGTTGATGATGGTAGACAAGCAGGTCGTAGGTGAAACCAAAGTCTTTCAACTTCTTCACACCATTGACAAATCGGCGGTCGGCAAGGAAGCCACGTGGTTCCCCCTGTACGATATGGCGAAAGCCCTTAACGGTAGGGTTGGTGCGATAAAAATGCAAACATTCTTCAAGGTTATCAGCGCGAAGGTCAACCCAGGCCACCACTCCCTTGATGAACGGATTGTTTTCGGCCAGGCGGAGCATGAAGGTGTTCTCCTTCTCGGTCTGAGACACCTGTATGTTCACGCAACCATCGACACCATTTTGATCAAGAAGGGGACGCAGATTCCCCGGCAGAAAGTCACGCCGAATCTCGATCATACTGTCGTCAATCCACGCGTGCTCCACCGGGTCGTATTTCCAGAAATGTTGGTGACTATCGATCGTCATAGGCCTTCAGTACCTGTCGCTGTCTCCCGAGGCCGTCGATTCCCAACTCAACCACGTCTCCGGGCCTGAGGTATCTCGGTGGCTTGTACCCGAGCCCAACACCCGCGGGCGTACCGGTGGAGATCACATCGCCGGGAAGCAAGGTCATAAAGCGACTGATGTAACTGACGAGAAAAGGAACCTTAAAGATAAGATTCTTCGTATTCCCGTCCTGAACGAGTTCACCGTTAACTTTCAACCAAAGTCTGAGATTGTCGACTTCCTGAATTTCGTCGGGCGTGACGAGGTATGGTCCGAGTGGAGCAAACGTGTCGCAACTCTTTCCCTTGACCCATTGGCCTCCGCGTTCAAGTTGAAACTCGCGTTCACTGTAGTCATTGTGAACGCAGTACCCGGCCACGTGATCGAGCGCACGCTCCTCCGACACCATACTTGCACGTCGTCCGATAACCACTGCCAATTCGACCTCCCAATCCGTTTTCTTGCTGTGATGTGGAATAACAACAGGGTCGTTAGGTCCGTTAAGTGCAGTTGTAGACTTAAAAAACAGGATCGGTTCTTTCGGCATGGCTGCGCCCGTTTCAGTTGCATGATCGGAGTAGTTCAATCCAACGCAAACGATCTTAGAAGGACGATCAATGGGCGATCCTAATCTAACGGGCGCGCTAACAACAGGGAACAATCCCGGATTCTTCAAAAATTCCGACCGGACCGTGTCGACGCCATTGCCGGCCAAGAACGCTTCGCCGATATCACCCGTCAAAACCGACAGATCGTGTATTTTATCCTGATAAAAAACTCCGGGTTTCTCATGGCCAGCGTCACCAAAGCGAAGCAATTTCATATAAGTGATTATGTTTGTGTCAGGAGTTGAGCGCAATAAATCCGCCATCGATGTTATAGTCGCTACCGGTAACGAAAGCCGATTCATCGGAACAGAGATACAATGCGAGGGCCGCGATCTCTTCAGGCGTCCCCATGCGGCCAATGGGTTGAGTGCGTGAGAGTTTTTCAAACATTTCTCTCTCTTGCCCCGGATAATTAGCCTTGAGAAATCCATCGACAAACGCGGTATGGACCCGACCTGGTGAAATACAATTACAACGGATGTTCGCGTCGACGTAGTCCTTCGCCACTGAGAATGTCATCGAACGCACTGCGCCCTTGGTCATCGAGTACGCAAACCGATGGGAGATCCCCACCGACGCCGCTACCGAACACAGATTCAGGATGACACCACCACGCTGGTTCTTCATCTGTCGAACCACCGCACGCATCATGTTGTAGGTACCCTTCACGTTGACGTCGAAGAGTCTTTGCATATCCTCTTCAGTCGTCGACTCGATATTGCCAATGTGAGCGATGCCGGCACTGTTTATAAGAATATCAATTCGTTTTTCCGCGTCAATGATCTGCGTCACCTCTTTTTCGACCTGGGCCTGATCACTTACATCACAGGCCACTGCGGACACAGAGAAGCCTTGCGCCACGAGACTATCGGATACCTGATGAGCAGCAGTTTCATTTTGATCAAAAATGAAGACTTTCGCGTTCCTCGCGGCAAATACTGAAGCGATGGCCAGCCCTATTCCGCTGCCGCCTCCGGTTACAATGGCAATCCTGTTCTTGAGATCAAACATGGATTGATCAGTGCGACTGATGTCCATTCAGAAAAACGTCCCATTCACCCGCCTGCCCGTTCATGTGATCACGGAGAAAAATAGCGTACGATGGCTTAGACGGTTTTCTTCGAAGGACCATGTTGGCCTCCTCGGGTGTGTAGTCACCTTTCTTGGC
>CAZIAG010000226.1:0-6573 GCA_964537375.1 uncultured Roseivirgaceae bacterium | reverse complement strand
CCGATAAATTCGTACAATAGTTATACAGACGTCTTTTTAGAATTGTGACAGTCCGTGCTTTGTAGCACGCATACGGTATTGTCGCAAGATCCTGGTGGTGAATTTCCGGTGGAAACGCAATGTTGTTGTTTACCCAGATTGATCGCTTGAACGCCTTATTCCATGGAGAAGGATTGACAACCGATGCACAAAGTTCTTTGAATAGCCGGTCACCGTTATTCACCTCCTCGTTTAGACCTTCGATTTTTGTGCTGCCCCATAGGAAGTTGTTGTTTTCATCGTACACCGAGAAGGGGAACAGCACGAGGTCAGGTTCGCCTTTTTCGTCAATATGTTTCTTGAGGATCTCGAGACCGTTCTCATCGAACCAATCGTCAGAGTCGTTAAACATGATGTATTTGCCTTTTGCATGCTGGAGACCTACATTCCGAGCAACGCCGGCGCCGGAGCTTTCCGGTAATTCATAGTACTTGATGAAATCATACCGTTGTCTCAGTCGAAGAATTATTTCCTTCGATCGATCCGTGCTCTGATCATTAACATAAATAACCTCGAAATCGGGAAATCCTTGTCGGGCGAACTTATCGACCGCTCGTTCGATATAATTCTCGGCATTGAATACCGGGATAATAATGCTAAAATATGGATGTGCTGAATCGCGTTCAGAATAGAGCTCCAACGCAGCCAACAGTCGGTAGTACAGATCATCAATCTCGTCTGACGTATATTTTTCGTGGAGATCTTCGAGGCGCTTGCGAAAAACACGATACTTATCGGTGTCGGAAATTTCTGGGCGATAGCGCCGCACGAACTGGAGAATCTCAGATAAGGCAAATGCCAGAAGATTTTCATCAAATCGCCAAAGTTGCCAGGCCTTTAAAAGGTACTGCCACCTGTCAAAGAAGATGTTGCTGATGACGGCTCTTTGAGGAATTGCTTTCGCAAGGGAGTCAATTGCCCGAGACAAATCTTCAATATGTTTTTTCCGCGTGGGTTGACGGGTGATTGAAGTTCCTTCAAGGCGGTAGGTTACCAGGGACTCGTCCAACATGAGGACCGAAACACACACGTTAAATACCTTTGGGATGAACTCAAGGTCTTCGTAGTAAACGCCAGGGGTGAAGGTAATTTGCTTCGCGAGAGTGGCCGGAAAAACCTTATTCCAAACCGATGATGTAATTTTGTCCTGCGAAAAGAGCATTAAGCACTCCTGGCCTGTCCTACTTTCCCTCTTTGCTGGGATATGACGCCATGATATTTTTCCGTGTTGTACGGCGGAAAAACCAAACATCAGAACATCGTTTTCGCCGAGGAAGGGCAAAAGTGAAATGATTGTGTCGATCGCATTTTCGCAATACCAGTCATCAGCGTCGATAAAAGTTACAAAACGGCCCGTTGCTGCGGCGAGACCTGTGTTTCGGGCTCCACCGACACCTTTGTTCGTGTCATGAACTATTGCCCGAAAGAGCGTGGGATACTCCATTGCAAAACGGCGGACTATGTCCAACGATCTATCTGAGGACTTATCCTCAACCAGGATTACCTCAAAGAGGGGCCAATGTTTTTTGCTGACCCCATTCACCACAGAATTGAGACAAGCATCCAGGAATGGCTCTACATTATAGACAGGAACAATGAGGCTTAATAGCTTTGAATCCATGCCGACGTCAGTTTGGTTCCACAACAAATTCCTCCAACGGCCACCTCATGTTCTTGCTGTGTTGCGCCAGATCCCTTTTCCCCCGAATCGAGCTTTGTCTCACGTCCGCGATAACGAGGTTGGGGTATGCTACAAAGCAATAGTCCTTATAGTTTGAGTACAACGTGCCCAGCGGAAGATTGTCGAAGGGTGTCTCCATTTCTTTCGCGGATTTAATAAGCTCGTAGAACACGCTTCGGTCGTAGCCAATCGCAAATGATCCGCAGGTACCAAATCGAATTGGATGATAATAGCCTTGTTCTGCTTTCATCTCCACATTCCAGTTGTATTGCGAGGCGCCAAGCAGCAAAACCTTCCAGTCTTTCCTCACCGATTCATAGAATTTGTCAAATCGTTGATTGAAATCCTTGCAAAAAAAGACGTCGTTGTCGAAAACGAGAACGCGTTGGTAACCTTTTTGAAGGGACTCCGTAAGGAGCTTTACCATCGTTTTTAGGTAGCCCCATGCTCCTCTACTTTCGATGAATTTCTTGTTATACGCCTTTTCGAAGTATGTTAATTTTGGGCGCCGTTCGTAAAAGCTCCATTCGCGTTCGAATTCGACTGAGTATCCGTTTACGCCTTCGAAAAACTCGAAATCAATATTCACCTCTGAGAGCCGGGATTGCATCCGCTTTCTCTGCTCGACTTCGTGCTTAAGAGTAAGCACGAAAACCTTGTCGAAGTATCTGTTTATTTCACCTTGTGTCATCTCTTCCAAAAGACTAGCGTTCCCTTGTGGTTCTTGATGTGTTCTGATTGCAGTCCGTATTCGGCCACCCAACGTTCTCCAATAGTTTTTTCGTCCTGTCGTCCCGCGTCGTCAAGCAGAATTATGGTGTCCTTCGTTATTCTCTTATTCAACAGGGGTATGGCCGGGTATCTTGCTAAGAGTTGAGTATTACTGGGAGGACCATCAACCGAAATGAGCCGGGGTGCTTTTGGTAAACGTGCTTTTGAGATGTCGTACCATAGCCACGTTTCCTCGTTTATTTTGTGATTTTTCAGCGGGCAAAGGAACAGGTTGACGTAGTCGTGTAGTTCGTGTTCGTTCAGCCAGCGCAGCGTCTGATCGTAATAGTGCGGATCATGCTCAAGCGAGTACACCTTGCCTTTCCCCCGCATTTTCAGAACATATGCAGCTAATAAGGTTGTTATTCCCGAACCAATGTCTATTACGTCTCCCGCGTTGTTAAACAACCGCGAGATAAGGAGGAGGCCGTAGTCAGATGAGACGGCCCAATCGGACATAACCGGAAGAGGTAGTTTTGGTTCGATAAGTTTGTGAATCGACATAAGCGCGTCGATTCGGTTGTATGTCATCCTGACTTCGTAACGAGTGGCGCCCCCTTGGCTTTCTATAGCTTTTTTCGCTTCCTGGGCTTGTGCTTTAACCAGTGCTTCAATCGAGCTACGCGTGTCCTTATGAATATTTTCGAAATTGTTCTTGTTATCCAAGAGGAGATTCTTCTCGTCCTCAAAAAGTCGCGTGAGCGTGGCTTCTGCGCGGGTGACGAGCTCTTTATGAATATTCTCGAAATGATTCTTGTTATCCAGGAGGAGATTTTTCTCGTCTTCAAAAAGTCTTGTGAGTGTGACTTCCGCTCGAGTGATGAGCTCTTTATGAATATTCTCGAAATGATTCTTGTTATCCAGGAGGAGATTTTTCTCGTCTTCAAAAAGTCTTATGAACGTGGCTTCGGCGCGAGTGATGAGGTCGTTCAGGTTCGCCTTCAATTCTTTCACTGATTCATCAAGACGGCGTTCAGCGGCCTGGGAGTTTTTCTCTAAGACCTGGGAATTTTTCTCCAAATGTTCATTCGTCTGCTTAATAGCGTTAGTAGTATTTTCTGAGGTGGAGGAAATCGTTTCGGTAAGACTGTTAATCAAGGCGCTGGTCTGCTCAAATACCTTTTGTTCGTTTGCTTCAATCTCACGGTAAAGCTTCCGGATATCATTCTCGAGCGATTCGCGGAAGAGTTGCTTTAACATTTCAAGTTCCTCAAGCATTCTACCCCTTAGCTGGGCCACGCGAGTAAAACCATGAGTCAAGGCTTGGTTGATCTGATCGTAGGAGGTCATTTGCCTCTTGTGCTGATCGTCAATCTGATTACCTAGTAGATCGATTTGATTTCCTAGTTGCTCTGAATTTGTTTTCAAAGTTCCATCGAGGTTCATGAAGAGGGTGGTCAGCGATTCCAGTTTTTTACGAATTCCAAAGAAATGCTGGCCATGAACGTCCTGAATCACGCTCAGCTGATGGTTGATCCAGATGAAATAGGCGTTCACCACGAAATGAAACAGGAAGACAAGGAACTGAAAAATGATGCTTAGCACCACCAACGTGAGAGAAAGTTGCGACGTTAAGATCAAAAAGACTACGAACGCCAGGTTGGTGAGACTGGTCCCGATTGTAATAAACCGGATAGATCTTGATGTAATAAATCGCAAGGCTCTGGATTTTTAGGTTTAAGGAATTCTGCGCTTCGGTGGTACTTCCGAAAGCAAACTGCCAGCATTCCGGTTTATGACCTGGACGTTGGCTCGTTCCTTCCGGTAAGCTCTCTCTAACGACCGAGCGGGAGCTATCAGTTGATCGTGGAAACGCAATATGTATGGAAAAAGACTGTACTCTTTGGCGCTGAAAGAGACACCTGTCGTTGGTCTTGATGCCATGGCGGTTCGGCTAGGTAACTATTTTCTTATCTAAAGATTCTACAAATTTAATGAGAATCACCATTCGCCGAACTGTTATTACCGATAAAAACCTCCCAAGGCAAACCCAGTCGTCTGCAATGCCGATGGACAATCAATCGAGCAGGGATGTAACTGAAGTTTTTGGGTTGCACCCAGAGAGATTTCTGGTGAATGAAAGAGTACTTCCCGACCCCTTACTTGCACCAAATCTTCCTGGCTGTCCAGTCTTCGTTTGGAGATGTCCAAAATGGATCTGTTTCATCCAGGCCTAAAGGTAGAAGGACGGTACTGCATAGATATAGGCTCCCTGTCGAGATGTAGCCCTCGGCAAGCTCAGGCTGCGTCCCACAAAGGCCAATGGTCAGCCAACCGTCTTTGTCGAACGTTCCAGGCATCTCCTTGGTGCGGTGAACGACAGCTGTCAGGGCCGCCCGCGCTTGTCCGGGTAAGATCGAAGGCGGCAAACGGTGGAGCAGAACAAGTTGACTCAACAAGTGAAACGCTGCAACGCGGTATGTGAGAGATCGCCCTAGGGGAGGAAATGTACCTCCCGGTGAGATCATTCGTTCCAGTGCCTCGGCATAACGTGCGGCCCGCTGAAAAACACGTTCTTTGATTGATCTCCACGCGGGATAATGACCACCTACATGATTGACGATGTCTATTAGCATCGGATGAATGACAAAGCTATTGTAATAATCCCAGTGAAATTCCGGCCCATCACCATAGGCGCCACCCCCCTTGTACCACTGTTGGTGCTGTTGTAATGCGTAATCAATGCGAACCGGGTCATATTCGGCGCCCATTCGGGAAAGCGCGACTTCAATGATCGCAGAAAAAAGGAGCCAGTTGTTGAAGTGGGGCTTAATAGCGCGTGTCTTAATAAGGGATTCAATCAACCGTGCGCGGCATTTCTCGTCCAGGAGTTCCCACAGTGCAACCGGTGCGCGCAGAATCCCCTGAGCGAGGAATGCGGCATCAACCAAAGGTTGCGTACCCTGAGTAAAATTCATATAATCCGGGGATTGCGGGTCGACCGCTACGGCAATCGCCTCCCGAACCAAGATTCCATAATGTTGCCGTCTAGTTTCGTTGGCATCATCAAGGGTTGGTCTTTCAAGCCAGGCTGAAATCCCAGCTATCAGCCTTCCCAATGCTTCTAGGTGTGCGAACTCCTTGCGCTCTGGACGACCTACCGGCATGTTTTTTCTTAGTGTCTGATTCCGAAGGTTCTCGAGGACCGGGCGCGAGATCCTTTCAAGGAGCTCGATCCAATAAAGACGATCATTAGTCATTTTAGCGCAAAACGAAGGTGTCTATCACAAGGTTGTCTGGCGACGCTCCCACTGCCACGCATGCTTGAGGGAGTCGCCTATACCAAGCCTGGTATTCCAGTTCAGAACCTTGTTGGCCTTTCCAGGATCGGCATAGACCTTTTCCACATCCCCTGGTCGCCTCGGCCCGATGACGTACGGAAGGTCCACACCGGTGACACGGATGAATTCTTTCACTATTTGCAAAACCGTCAGACCAACCCCTGTTCCGAGATTAAATGCCTCAAAGAATGTTTTTTCCGCTCCGCCCGAAAGGTACTCCATGGCCTTCACGTGGGCTACGGCCAAATCGCTTACATGGATGTAATCACGAATACAGGTTCCATCAGGGGTGTCATAATCATTTCCGTATATCGTGAGTTTTTCACGTATGCCGGCCGCTGTTTGTGTGATGTAGGGAACCAGGTTGTTTGGGGGACCGATGGGAAGTTCACCGATTAACCCCGAGGGATGTGCACCAATAGGGTTGAAGTAACGGAGTGAAATAAACCGAAAACCCTCGTGGAAAGAGTCCTCCAGGATTCGCTCACACATCTGCTTGGTGGCTCCGTAAGGAGATTCGGCGCGCTTGAACGGAGCGGACTCATCAACCGGAATCGTGTCGGGTTGTCCGTACACGGTGCACGAGGACGAAAAGATCAGATCTTTTACGCCGAATTCTTTCATGACAGCGAGCAGGACCAACAACGAGTCAATGTTGTTTTGGTAGTAACTAAGCGGCCGCTGAACCGATTCGCCGACCGACTTGTACGCAGCAAAGTGAATGACGGAGTCTATCGGTCCGTGAGTCGAAAAAACACCACTAAGAAATCCTTTGTCGCAGCAGTTGCCCCGTTGGAAGTT
>CAZIAG010000225.1:0-6636 GCA_964537375.1 uncultured Roseivirgaceae bacterium | reverse complement strand
GTAAACTCCTAAAAATCTGAGTCTTAAAAAGTAAAAATAAGGGAATCATCAAATGATACCAAACGCGGGCTGCCCGCCTTCCTCAATACATGCCGGATGGTGCCGACAAGGTTTCCAACGACGAGAATGTGTGAAAAAGTGTCTGGCCTTTCCTGGCCGTATAGGTGAACGCGTAGTTGATTACCTGACGGCCCGTTGATAGATTGAAGGTCACGGGATTCTCCCCTTCCCGCAGTGGAACACGGGTATAATAGATACTATGAGGTAAGGTCTGCCAGTTGCGTGTGTCTGCTTTTTCAGTGAGGGCATTGACTACGCCGATCAGTGCGCCCAGGGTCTCGTCTTCCTCCCGAATCGAATGCTCGGTCGCCTTCTTTACTGCAGCCCTCAACAGTCCCTTGCTGAACTCCAGGACCATCCGTTGCTCCAGGCTGTGAAAGGCAATTTTGTTCACATCCTCCGTCAGTTCAAGGGGATAACGAGCCGAGTCATATTCGATAAACGCGGACTGGAAGTATCGCGGACGCTCTACGTACTTCGGAAAGGCTACTCGCAACACCTCCAAACTCCTCAGGTCTTTGTTCTTGTCATTCTCTTTTACCTCAAACGGAAATGAAAGGCCCAACTCATGGCTGGTGAACACCACAGCATTCTCGGTCCTGTGATCGATCACGAAATTGACACTCCATTCAGACTTGACCGGGGCCAGTCCGTTATGCCAAAAGAAGACCAGTTCGGCTTCAGGCTTTTCGGGTTCGTAGTCTGGCATCCCGAAGCGGTTTCGGTAAAACTCAAACTCGTCAGAAAAACCCGTCCACGAGGCGGTATTAAGCAAGTCGCGTTTCAGCTGCAGCGGCACGTCAACTCCAAAAAGCGCCCGGTAGTCGCTCTCGTATATTTCAAGGGCATTCCTGTAGGCAATGAATGCATTGTTATAATCCTTGACGGACTGGTAGATAATGCCCATCAAATTATGGACAAAAGCATCCCGGCGGTATTTCTTTTCTGAATCGTATTTATCACTGAGTTGGTTCAACCGGATATTCAGTCGGCGACACTCCACCAGGGCTTCCTCGGGTTTATTCAACTTCAGAAAGTTCAGCGCCTTAAAATAAAGCACCATCAAATGTTCATGATCCTCCCCCCGATACATCACCACCATCGGATTCGAAAAATACGATGCGGCCTCATTTATATAGTTGACGTGGTAGTCTTCGCCAAACAGAAACGCGCGCTCCAGGTATTCGTTGCTCTTTTCATACTCTCCGAGGATTGAGAGAAGCAAGCCGTTGTTGGCAAAATAAATAAACTGACTCTTGCTTCCTGCGCGCTTGTCCATCTCCTGGAGCGTCTGCAATGCGCCTCTCAGGTTGCCCCGTTCAAACTCCGAATTGAAGGCATACTGCTGTTGGTAATAGGTCGCGCACGACGAAAACACGAGGAGTGCCAGCAACACGGGCGATACATGAATCCTTCTCATCGATGCATGGCTCCTCATCGCCAGTTGAATTAATTCCTGACTAGTTTTTTGATCTCGTTCTGGCCGTACCAGATGCGTCTGTTCGTTTCTATGTCAGTGAGGTACAGTGTCGTGACATAGTTCACGACACGTTTATTGTTGTAGACGTCGGTTTCGGACGTGATGTCGCCGAAGAGCATTACATCGGCCCCGAGTTCTTTGCCGAATGCTTTTGCGGTTGATGCCTCGGCATAGTCTTGCTGCTCCGCACGTTCAACGCGAAGCTTGTCTCGAAATTCACCCGACTCCACCAACTGTGCAATGCCCGAGTTGTGGATGACCACTTCGAATTTCTTGACAAAGTTGTCGGCGTCAATGTGTTCGGACGTCTTGTTTCGGATAAGTCCAACGATGATGACCGGCTTGCGACCAAGGCCTTGAGCATACGTCCTGAACCCATCCGAATCGAACAGGTCGTGAATCATTTGGTCCGCCACCATACGCGAGTCCGTGTCATTCCAACGACCACTGAGGTCCACGGCGGTAGATGGATCAATCCGCGTAACATGCCTGGTCTGACAGGCCCCCACGGCAACAAATAACAGGATGAGGACAGGTAGGAATATGCGCGTCATGTATGGATTTATTTCTAAGGTTCAGTCAAAAACCCTGCCGTTTTGATACAGGCTATGCCTCGACAGACTTAAGGCGCTCGATGACTGCCTTAGGATCGTTGGCGCTAAAGACAAAATTGCCCGCGACCAACACATCCGCGCCCGACGCCAGGAGTAAAGAAGCGTTCTGTTCATTCACCCCGCCATCGATCTCAATAAGCGCCTTCGAACCGGACTCGACAATTAATTTCCTGAGTTCTGTGACTTTCCGGTAGGTGTTCTCTATAAACCGCTGACCTCCAAAACCCGGGTTTACCGACATCACGCATACAAGATCAATCTCGGCAATGATATTCTCCAATTCCCTGATGGAAGTATGCGGATTGAGGGCCACGCCGGCCTTGATTCCCAGCGCCTTGATCTGCTGAATATTCCGGTGCAGGTGCGGACACGCTTCAACATGAACGGAGATAATCTGAGCCCCGGCGTTTTTGAATGCTTCAACGTAACGCTCGGGCTGAACGATCATGAGGTGCACATCCAATGGTTTCCTGGCGTGGCGGTTCACGGCCTCCACCACGGGCAACCCCATGGAAAGGTTCGGCACAAACACGCCGTCCATAATGTCTACGTGAATCCAGTCGGCGGCACTCTCATTGATCATCGTAATCTCACGCTGAAGATTAGCGAAGTCGGATGCAAGAATGGACGGAGCAACGATCGGATTCCGGGAAGTCATTAAGACTCAAATTTTATTGGGGGTTCATTTGTCGACTGCAAAAATAAGACATTTCCCACCAAGTCCCCTACTTCTTAACAAGTCGGTACACCAGCTTCCGGTCTCCAACGGTCAGACGAAGAAAATAATGACCGGGTTGAAGGGACGAAAGGTTTCCGGTGAATGAATCTCCCAACCAGGAAAAAGAGACTTCGCCTTCACCGACACGGCTGCCGGCACCGTTAAGCACCTCGACGCTGGTGATGGCCACCACTTCGGGATGGTGCGGCCGAATCTTCAAGGTATCGCGGACCGGGTTTGGAAACACATCAAAACCCACGTCATTCACGTTCCCCAAGTAGACGACCACAGACAGGTAATTTGGAATTCCGTAACCGATCTGCACGTTGGGGTCGTTTGCATGTGACGCGCTCATCTTCAATGCCTCCATGAGTTCCCTGTTCGAAAGATTCGGAAAACGCTGCCAGACGCCCGCCGCCAGGCTTGCGATCAACGGAGAAGCAAGCGAGGTGCCGCTCGATGCACCCAGCGCACCTGAGCCGCGAATAGTTCTCACGCCGGTACCCAGGGCGGCAAGGTCAGGCTTAATGCGTCCATCTGCCGTTGGGCCGCGTGACGAAGACGAGCTTACTACCCCCTTGGTGTTCACATTTGCTACGGCGATGACGTCTTCGGCATCAGCAGGCGCGGTAATGATGCCCCAATCCGGTTGGTTCCCCTCGTTGCCCGCGCTGCAGACGACAAGAATTCCGCGGTCGGCGGCCCATTGTGCTGCCTTGGTTACGACGGCCGTCTTCCCATCCATCTGATCCTTCGTATACCGCATGGCAGGCAGGTCAAGATCATAATACCCGAGCGACGAATTGATAATGTCAACGCCAGCACTATCCGCGCGTTCGGCCGCGAATAGCCAATTGTATTCTTCGACGCGATATTCCGTGGCTACGTCCTCGGTTACGTAGAGTTGAAAATTAGCCTTATATGCGCCCCCGGTAAAATCGTCAGGTACGTAGGCAGCGATCACCGAAAGCACTTCCGTCCCGTGGTCGTCGTACTGAAAAACGTTCCCCGAATTGCGTACAAAGTCGAAGGAAGCGCTATCGTTATAACGTCCCTCCTGGTGGATACTTTGGAACGGTCCGGTCTGATCGACACCAAGGAAACCTCCGTCAAAAACGGCGATCGTAATTTCTTCGCCGCGATAACCGTCCGCATGCATCTCATGAATGCCAAGCATCTGAAGTTGTGTAGCGGTTTCCTTTCCTCCCTGATATACCCGTTGCCGCAATGAAACGGCTCCACGCGCTCCTTTTATCAGCCGCGCATTCGGTGCAACGAACTCTACCGACGACACGTAGGGCAGTGACTCAATGGACGGCACCAGTGCGGCATCACATTGAACAAGCACGCCGTTCGCCCATCGCGTCCGAAAGAAAACGTCGGCACCGGTAGCCGCTACCCCTTGAACATAGGTTTCATTGACCGGGAGATCCATCTCCGTGATGGAGATTCCCTGCCGGATCCGCCGTTCAATTGCCCTGGGTGAAAGAAACTCGAGCGGTTCATCGATCGAAAAATGCGTCCCTTCTTTATCCTCGAAAAAGACCATATAACGATTGACTTGCCCGTAAACGCCGGCATTGAACGCCAGCACCGCGATCAAAAGGAAAAAGACTCTATTCCTCGCCATAGTTGATAAGTTCCTGGATGTACTCGATACCGTTGTCTACCTGCTGCTGTCCCACGCAATCATCCTCGGTGCAGTAATGAAGTTGTTTTACTACTCGCCTGACCAGCCCGACACCGCGTGCATACGTCTCGGTCCTTTCGTCGTAGAACACGATCACGTCATCATTCTTTTCCTGAACCACGTTCAGTGTGAACGGAAAGTCATATTCCCCGACGACTGCTGGCACGTCGTACTCCGCCACTTCAAATTGATCCGCCCCTAGTGTGTTGTAACGGTTACCATCCCACGACAGACCTTTCCGAAGAGGAAAAATCAGTTTAACAAACGGGGTATTGCCTTCCCTGACCGTCAGTTCTCGGTCGGTAAGTATTGCAGACCACCTGCCGGCAGACTCCCAACTTTCATTTTCACTATCGCGTTCTGTGCGTGAAATAACATAGGTATGCGTTCCATCCGGATTGGGAAATGAATCTACCACCTGCAATCTCAATTGATAGGCTCTCGTTACCGGGGCTTCTCCCGAATGATAGATCGTCTCGTTCATTGAATACTCCCAGAACTTGCCTTTCGCGATGGGATAATACTCATGCGACCAATCTTCGATGGGGTCCGGCCCGTTACAACCCGCGAACAGCGCGGTCAAGACCAAATATTTCAAAAAATGCTTCAAAGATTTGCCCCTTTTTCTTAACTCAGCACCCGATTTCCATAACGAAGATCGTTACTTCAACGCGAATTACATGCCATTAAGTACGACGGTAAAAGTAGGCAATATTTCAAATCTTAGCGATGCGCGTTATTGCGCCGGAATGGGTGTCGAGATGCTGGGTTTTTCAGTGATCGAAGGTCAGCGGCACTATGTTAGTCCAAAGCTTTTCCAGGAGATTCGTGGCTGGGTATCAGGTCCCGCGGTCGTTGCCGAAATCTACGGTATTCAATCCAAAGAACAATTGGCGGACATCGTGGAGAACTATCAGCCCGACTTTTTCGAATTGGACGAAAATGAATTTAATCGCTTCGGTTCTTTGTTGGGAAAGCCTTGCATAATTTCTGTCGACAATGCGGACACGGCGTCGGCGGATTCATCAGTCGGCTATTATATCGTTGATGAGGCCTTGATCGCGTCACTCAGAGATCAGTCATTTACCCGCCCGGTACTGGTTCGTGCGTCGACCGCTCACCAGGCTTTGCAGATCCTGTCGATGTACCCGGTGTCCGGTCTGGCCCTGAGTGGTACGCCCGAGGAACGTCCCGGCTACAAAGGCTACGACCAACTCAGTTCAATTCTAGAACAACTCGAAGAAGACTAACTTCTGCTAACGGTTAGTCCGGCATTTCCTTTAGCAGCTGTTTCTTTCGCTCGCACCGCCGAATGGAATCGGCGGCTGTGTCGATACTCTTCAGGTCGAAGGAATTCTTGATATGAAGTTTGAAGTAGTGGATGGCATCATCCAACTCGCCTTGCATCTCGCGCATCAATCCATATTCGTTGTAGATCGTGGCGTAGTTTATTCCCGACACGCCGACCGCCTTCTGAAGCAGTGCCTCCAACTCGTCGTACTTGCGCAGCGACGATAGAAGATAACAGTAGTTGTAGTAGGTTGCGGTATAGTCCGGTGAAAACTTGATGGCCAGGCGGTAATGTTCTTCGGCACGGGTGTAGTTCTTGAACTTCGTCTCAAACAACCAGCCGAGGTGATTGTGTGCCTTGCCGAAATCGGGCGCTTCTACCAAAATATCCTCAAGCATTTTCGCTGCTTCACTCAACCGATTGTCGGAGATTAGCTGGTCGGCCTTCAAAAACTTTTCTTCAATGTCGAAGTTTGTCTCATCCATATATTTAGCTAGTGGTTAAAACGAAATCTCAAATACTTAATCCTTTCTCCTTGTCCGGTGAATTCGAGTTCGTATCGCGTTTTTATTTCAAAACATTCCGGCCGAAGCTCCGAGTCGTAAAGATCGTAGGTAAACTTCAAATCCTTAACATCTGTGCGACTCTTTATTTCTTCGACGGTGTAATCAAACAGTATTGTATTGTCGGTCTTCAGCCTCACGTAACCGCCCGGCCGCAATAACTTCTTGTACATCTCCATAAAACGCGGACTCGTCAGTCTTCTTTTAATGTCGCGCTTTC
>CAZIAG010000224.1:0-6670 GCA_964537375.1 uncultured Roseivirgaceae bacterium | reverse complement strand
CTGCGGTGACTGAGCAGTTGACGTATGGTGATCTTGTCTGCATTTTTGATCATCGGGTAGAAGTTGTCGAGCGTGTCGTCGAGGCTGAGCTTGCCTTCTTCCACGGCTTTCATGATGAGCGTGGCGGTGAAGGTCTTGGTGATGGAACCGATTCGGTACTTCGAATCCTCATTCGCCTTTTGTTCTGCGGCGATGCTGGCAAAACCTACGGAGCGAGTGTAGATGATCTTTCCTTCTTTTGCCAGTGCTACGCTGCCCATAAACTGGTTGTTGGCGGCAAGCGTATCGAAGTAAGTGTCGAGGCGTTGTTTGTCAAACTCCTGCGCGACGGCGGAGGAGACGAGGATCAGTACAAGGAATACGAAAGCCGTAAAGTGTTTCATGGTTGAAGGGTATTGAGTTTGTTGCCAAAGGTATATACGGAAAATTCGATTCAATGTTCAATGCTCCACGTTCTCTGTTCCCTTTTGTGGGTATGCTTACGCCTTTTTGCGCAGCATGAACCGATAGTACAATCGCTCGCGGTCGACGAGGTTTCGGTGGAATTTTGAGCCTACGACGCCGGCAAATTCGGCGAACAACTTCTGCCATTTCGGTGGAAAGAGTTTCCGGATACGGTCGGTCTTCACATCGTTCTCCGCCTCAATCGCCTTTACCACGTTGGGCGTGATGTCTTCATGTGAGATGAATTCGAGCCCGCAATCACCGAGCTGTTGGAGTAGCGTTTCCATCTGCGGCGTATAGCGAAAATCTACCATAAGGAAATGACCGCCGGGTCGGAGTACCCGTTTTACTTCTGTGAGAAACTTCGGCACGCTTCCGTAAGCATGACTAGATTCCACATTGATCACTACATCCACGGAGTTGTCAGCCATTGGAATGTTTTCAGCGCTGCCCTGGACAAAATGCAGGTTCGGCAATGGATGAATTTTACGCGCAAGCGACACGGCATTTTGGGCAAGGTCGAGGCCTGTATAACGCCGCGGTTGTAGTTGTTGGGTGATCAGCCTTGCGCCGCCACCACGTCCGCTCCCGACTTCGAGAACATCCTTTCCCGCGATCTCGGTCTTTGCGGCGAGGCAGTAGTACATCTGCATCGGATAGTATTGATTGATCGCGTCGGCTTCAGACGGCAACGACGGCTCGCCCGGTTCGGGAACGTAGCCGTAATTCATGAAGTGCCAGTCTTCGGCGGGGATATATCGCGCAAGCAGTTCATAACTGACTTTCGCGTTCACGCGCTTGAACCAGGCGAAGTTCTTGAAGGGAGAAAGGATGGTTTTGATCATGGACATAGGAGGCAAAGGTAAAGAAAGGGGATGAATTTTGAATGGTTGTTCCGGTGCCGGGTTCCATGGTGTGGTTTGGGTTTGAGCAGTTGCGTTTCCTTATCTTTATGGAAAATACAAACCATGCCATCTCGTTTTGATGTGATCGTCGTCGGAGTCGGGTCGATGGGATCAGCGGCATGCTACTATCTTGCAAAACGCGGTTACCGGGTGCTCGGTCTGGAACAGTTCGGCATTGTTCACGAGCGAGGTTCGCACTTCGGTCAAAGTCGCATTATTCGCAAGGCGTACTTCGAACATCCTGATTACGTGCCCCTGTTAGAACGCGCATATGCCAACTGGCGCGAACTCGAGTTGGACATGGGCGACAAACTATACCATGAAACCGGGATTGTCTATTTCGGTCGGCCAGACTGTGCCACGGTTCTCGGTGTTCAGCAATCTTCCAGGCAGTACGAAATACCGGTGAAACAGGAGGTTGCGAGCAAGGCGTTTCCCGCGTTTGTAGTGCCGGATACCTTCACGACGTTGTTTGAACCACAGGCGGGCTTCATTACACCAGAACGTGCGATCCAAAGCTTCGCGCAAGGTGCCACCAGGTACGGAGCGGTTATCAGGACACAGGAAAAAGTTGTCGACTGGAAGGATTCCGCTAGTGGTGTGATTGTCCGGACGGAGCAACACAGGTTTGAAGCTGATAAGCTTATCATCACCTCCGGCGCCTGGACTTCAAAATTGATTCCGGAATTGTCGCGGTCACTCCAGGTAACACGACAGGTGTTGGTGTGGTTGAATCCCGGGGATCCCACGAGGTTTTCTTTTGAAAATTTTCCTTGCTGGTTTGTCGATGATGACGAGATGGGAATGTTCTATGGATTTCCAATACTTCCCTTTGAACGTTTTGGCGGTCCCATCGGACTAAAATTAGCGAGTCACCGACGTGGAGAAGTAACCGATCCCGATGCGGCCCGGGTCGATGTGTCGGAGTCTGAAATCAAGAAAGTCATCGACTTCGTCATGAAATACATGCCAGAGGCGGGCCACGAAGTGATCACGGCAAAATCATGTCTATATACTTACTCGCCGGATGAACATTTTATCATTGATTCTCTTCCTCGTTATGAAGGGAGGGTGGTCACTGCCTGCGGATTCAGTGGCCATGGGTTCAAGTTTGTTTCTGTCGTCGGGGAAATCCTTGCCGACCTTGTGGAGAAAGGAAGAACAATGCTGCCGATCGATTTTCTGAATATGGGGAGATTGGGATGATTACCCTGGCCTGCGGTTCTCGCAAAAGTTCTTTTTTCGACAAAAGCATGGACTGTCATCGGGACGCCAAACTTTGGTAGCATCATGTGCAGACGCAGTCGAAGTCCATTCATAGAATATAAGAATCCCGCCCTGGATTTGTGTTGGTAATCTCCTTTTTTTAAGCCTTTTCCTGCTGTATTATTGCGGCGGTATCATGGATGTTCCATTCAAGCTTCTGGTTGACCGGTTGCTCGAGCGTTTGCAATTACCGCTGCCCGGTGGCGATGCCCATGAGGAATTCAGGGCGCACCCGGTAGGCAGTGTGAGGCCACTCTTCAATCACGCCAATCCACCCCGACCGGGAGGAGTATTGATCCTTTTGTTTGAAGAACGGGGCCAAATCAAATTCCCGCTGATTCGACGACCGGACTACCTTGGCGCGCACGGAGGACAGGTGAGTTTACCGGGTGGAAAAACAGAAGAGAACGAAGATGTTGTAGAGACTGCGTTGCGGGAGTGCTATGAGGAGATTGGTGTTCCTTCGCCTGATTTGCGGGTCCTCGGCAAGTTGAGTGATTTTTTCGTGATGCCCAGTAATTTCATGGTGACCCCGGTGATCGCCGTAAGTGAAACGCGTCCGGAGTACAAGCCGAACCCCGCCGAGGTTCAGCGCGTCCTTGAGATGGACATGGATGCTATTTTACGCGATGACGCCATCAAACAAAAGGAGATATTGGCCGCGGGCAAATACCGGATGCTGGCGCCGCACTTCGAGGTGAGTGGTGAGATCGTTTGGGGCGCGACGGCGATGATGCTAAATGAGTTCAGGATCATCCTGAAGGAAATAGTAGGAAAATAAGATAGCGTTTTATGATGAATAAGATCACGTTGTTAAGGGTTGTCGGGTTTGCTGAAGGACTGTCATTCCTGATTTTGTTGTTGATTGCTATGCCGCTGAAGTACTACATGGATATGCCGATGGCTGTGACGGTTGTTGGATGGGCGCATGGATTCCTGTTTGTGGCCTACGGTGCTACCGTGCTTTATTGTATCCGGGCGATGCGCTGGGACGCCACGGAAGTGGTGATTGCGCTGGGGGCATCCGTTGTACCGTTTGGACCGTTTTTTCTGGATGGGAAGATCAAGGCAAGACGGCGAGAGATTGAGGCTGAGTTGGTGGCACAGGAGTAGGGGGAAGCCCGGGTGCGGATGAGAGGAGGCGGAAGGTTGTTGAATCGTATTCTCAACGATCCGGAATGGCGACGGGTCCCTGAGAACCCGAGCGGAGACAGGAAAGTTGTACAAACTTATTGCGTAGTCTGCGCAAACCTCCCTTAGGGTCGCCGAACCGCGGGGCGAATGGAGCTGTTTTGGAGACTCGCCTGCTCCACGAGTAGAATAGGGCTGATTTCGGGACCGGCTCTTTACCGCGGGGCGCCATGGGCGCTGAATAAGAAGGTCTCGTTCGACGTCGGTGTTTATAAAAGACCTATGCGGTCCACGCAAATCTAAGGACAGGAATGCGCGTCACGGCACGTGTTTATAGTCGCATTGTGCGGTGAGTATCGCGTCGACTATTTCAATCGTTCCAGCACTCCTTTGCGTCTGACAATGTTCTTGTAATCCCACTGTATGTTGCGCGCTTTTCTCAACCAGCGCGCCAGGTCCATGGTGTTGACCTGGTCGGCCGACGTGTACCTCGCTTCCGCG
This sequence comes from uncultured Roseivirgaceae bacterium, assembly GCA_964537375.1. Lineage (GTDB taxonomy): Bacteria > Bacteroidota > Bacteroidia > Cytophagales > Cyclobacteriaceae > Chryseosolibacter. The sequence goes on along the minus strand of CAZIAG010000224.1, from coordinate 2,423 downwards.
GCCTTGAAACTTCCTTCATTGGTGAGGCCATCTTCGTCGAAGGATTGTCCGCTCCAGAACAGCAGACGGATACAATTCTTCAACTTGCTGTAGCCCACAACGGGATTGCCGTCGAGGAACCAAACGGGATGGCCGTGCCATATCTTACTCTCGGCTTCAGGGAGTCCGCGGTCGATCTCGGTAGCCAGGAGGTTGCATATCTTTTTGTCTTCACTGGATTGGGCAGCGTTGTAGTTGCGGATGGATTTGTCCATGGTATTGATATTCCATGTCGTTTGAAGATAGGATTTGGGAAGAGATTTTACAATCGTCGGTTTGAACTGACGGTCACGCAGCACGATTGGACACGATGATAAGACATCCCGGGTTCAGGATTCCATATCCCATGACAATCAGTCGTTATTCCGATTCTGGTCAATCAAATTTAATTGAGATCCAGTTGGGAGTATCAAGCGCAACCCGTCGCCTGTCGCCCCGGCGAAGCGCGAGCTCCTCACCGGTGTACTCCAGCACATCCAGTGAATGTGCCGCGAAACGGTGTTCGCCGAGCTTGTTGTACATGACGATTACATCCACGTCCAGTTCGCCGGTGAATTGTTTAAAATAGAGATTGTACGCCTGTCTATTCGGCTCGTAATGAAACTGCGGAATACCGACGATTCCGGGGACGATGTCGTTCCTCAACGCCTGAATGGATTGCGGATAACGGCCATACTTTACAAAATGCGCTTCGATTTTTTCAATCAGTTCATGGGCGTTTCGAATAGCGCGCCGCTGCGAAAAGGCAACTGCGTCATCAAGCCAAAGGAAGCGGGCGAGGAAAATGACAGCGGGTATCACTACCAGGTAGTAGGGGGTTGATTTGTCGTTTGGTCCAGCGCTGGGAGAACGTAAATATTTCTTGAATACAATGGCAATCGTTGATAAAGAGGCTATCAAGCCAATCGCACCCAGCGTGGCATTGTCCTGGAGGAATAGCGCCAGCGAAAACACTATTGACGTCATCGCGCATGCAGCGAGTACAACGGTTAACAGGTGCGTTCGTCGTGCCTCCGACTTGAGTGTTGCCGCGGATACCCATCGGAAAATTCCGATGGGAACAAAGATCAACATGACGAAGCTGACGACCTGTGTGGCAAAGGAAAGTGGTACGGCAAGCATGTCGTAATGGCCAGGCATGAAGGGGCGGAACATCACAAACACGAGCACGGTTGTGATCAGCAGAATGACTACGACTTGTCTTAGCATATTATTGTTTGCCTTGAACGCGCGTTGTTGCATCTGCGCGTACCTGTCTTGTTACGCAACCGTTGAGGAAGACGCCTTCGCGGATCCATTGTGCTGTTGCGTTTCCTGGCTGTCGGGCCGCAGCAACGTGGTGAGTGAACGTCGCCGGGCCAGCGTATGTGGCCAGGACTGCCAGCTGATTTTCATCCCAACACCCCTTACACAGTCGCCATACGTTGAAATCCCGACGGCCCCAACATCCGCAGTTTATCCTTCCTACGGAAGTATGCGCGAGTTCATGGGTCTCCTGCGTAAAGAATGAAAGGAAGAGGAAGTCGATCGTGTTCCTGAGTGTGAGTTGTAAAGTCATGGTCAGAGGGGGGCAACTTGTCGAAAATAGAAAAAAAAGTTCACATGGTGAAGAATGTTTACGGCTTGCAGAGGGCGTTTGCCGGATTGTTCCAAGGTCCGGATGTTGCGGATTTCAAGTTCTGAGCGTTGCGATGTTTCCCGTTCGAAATGTTCCGAATCAGTTGGTGTCCGGAAGAACGTCAGAACCGCCCATGGTGCTCGGTGTTATTCAGAAATAGGCGAATGGTGTAGCGTTAAATAATTGAGACCCACCTTGCCCGGAGTTAAGCCGGAGACGAAAGCACCTTTTGTGGAGGGTTCCCCGGACGCTGGTGGTTCCGAATTTCCGGCTTGCTCTGCGTGTCCCCTTGTGAAACGGCGTGTGCCTGGAGATATTGAGTGAGACGAACCCGGTACTCAAAATCGGTATTCGACGCTGAACATCACATACCGCGGTATCAGTCGGTACCCGGACGTGGACGCGCTGATGTCGGAGACTGATGTTGTCCTGAATACCGTCGTGTTTGCGAGGTTCTTTCCCGAAAGGGTGAAGGTGAGTTTGTTGGGTTTGACGGTGTATTTGGCATCAACGTCAGCAAAGTATCGTGTGGTGGTTTCCACCGCATCACCGCGGTACCGGTATCCCTCGACCTTTCCGACGATGTCGGCCTTCGTCGACAACCTGAAGATCACGTCAAGGAATCCAGTTTGGCTCGCGTTGTAAAAAACGCCAGCCGTCTCGATCCTGTCGAAACTCCATTCTAGTCCGGCATGGCCGTTGAAGAACCCGCGGAAGGCGGACCTGAGTTCAACGCCGAGGGTCGCGTTTGTTGTTTGTACCGATC
>CAZIAG010000223.1:0-6680 GCA_964537375.1 uncultured Roseivirgaceae bacterium | reverse complement strand
TGAATGTAATCACCACTGACGACAAAATCGAGCACTTTGAAGAAGGCCTTCCTTCGCGGGTGGTCTACGGGTTCGCCGAAGACAGCGTGGGAAATATTTGGCTTAATGTACAGGGAAATGGTCTGTATCGTTTCTCGGATGGAAAATTCTCACCGCTTGAAACGTCGTCACAATTGCGGAGTAACGATGTCTTTTCGATGATGTCCGATCGCCACGGAAAAATAATTGCTGCCTCCGATGCGGGAATCGAGATCATCGATCCGGTTGGAAAGACCGTTCGCTTTCGCGGTGAAGAATACGGCTTGCGCGACAAAATCCCCACGCTCAATGCAATCTCCCGCGATAGCCACAGCAATATGTATATCGGTACATCGGAAGGCATCGTGCGGTTTTCTTCAGACAATTATGCTGTACAGAACTACCCTGGTGTTTTCATCGATGAGGTGAAGGCCTTTGATACTCCACTGGACCTCGCGACATCCCCGTTGCTTAGTCACGATGAAAACAGCATTACTATCGGATTTCACGGCATTTGGTTTCAAAATCCACGCGGCTTGCTTTATCGGTATAAAATGGAAAACTATGATGAAGACGGATACCGACGTCAGACAACGCTGTGACCTATTCTAGACTTCCTCCCGGCGACTATGTGTTTCATGTGATGAGTTCTGAGAACGACGATTTTGGTCAATCAACGCGGACGTCGGTAAGTTTCACCATCACGCCACCCTTCTGGACCACGACGCCTTTTTATGTCACAGTGGTTGCCGTTGGGTTAATCCTGGGATATTCCTTTGTTCGTTACAGGGAACGTCAACTCATTAACGATAAGATAATTCTCGAACAAAAGGTCGAGGAGCGAACCCTCGAGATTCAGCGGAAAACTGAGGAGATTCAGGCGCAGAACGAGGAAATCATGGCGCAGGCGGAAGAGATTAAAGGCATCAACGAGAACCTGGAGATGCTCGTCAAACAGCGGACGGCCGAACTCGAGAAAAAGAACAAGGCCCTTGAGGAGTATGCGTTTATTAATGCCCATAAGCTGCGCAGTCCTGTAGCAAGCGTCCTCGGTTTGATCAACCTGATCAGCCGTACCCACCTTGACGAAGAAGCGCGCGTCATCACCAAACACCTGCAGCAAGCGGCCGACGAACTCGATGAGGTGGTTAGGTCAATAACCAAAGCTATCGAGCGGGGAGAGAAGTAGGCACGGCAAGAAAGGCAGACTGCCGGGTACGTGTTTTTTTTCCTTCCTCAAAACAAAATCTTATGAAGCGACTGGCGGCCGCGGGCTTAGTTGTGGTTCTTTACATGGTGATCAATTCCTGCGCAAAGAACCCGGTGACGGGAAAACGGGACTTTATGCTGATTTCGAAGGAGCAGGAGATAGCGATGGGCAAAGAGTCAGATCCCCAAATTGTAGCTTATTTTGGCTTGTATGATGACCCGGAGCTACAGCGCTTTATTAATGAAAAGGGAAAGAAAATGGCCGCCGTCTCCCATCGTCCCGATCTTCCCTATGAGTTCAAGATCGTCGACTCGCCGGTTGTCAACGCCTTCGCGGTACCCGGTGGATTCGTCTACTTTACCCGGGGAATCATGGCGCATTTCAACAATGAGGCCGAATTCGCCGGCGTGCTCGGCCACGAGATCGGTCATGTAACTGCCCGTCATTCGGCAAAACAGTACAGCAATGCAACCCTCGCTCAATTCGGATTGCTGGCGGGTTCAATCATTTCTCCGGAGTTCGCTCAAGTAGCCGACCTCGCCGGGACGGGTGTACAGCTACTTTTTCTGAAGTTCGGCCGAGATGCCGAAAGTCAATCCGATAAGCTGGGGGTCGAGTATTCCACGAAGATTGGTTATGATGCGCGTGAGATGGCCGGCTTCTTTACGACACTTGACCGGTTGGGTGAACAATCGGGCGCCGCTGATATACCGACATTTCTTTCGACACATCCTGACCCAGCCAACCGAGAACAAAAGGTTGCGCGTGAAGCCGCAAGCTGGCGAAAGAAGGTTAACACAGCCGACCTTGAGGTAAATCGCGAATCATATTTGCGCATGATTGATGGTATCATCTATGGCGATGATCCAAGGCAAGGATTCGTTGAGCAGAATAGGTTCTATCACCCGGTATTGAGATTTCAGTTCCCCATTCCAAGTCAGTGGGTCGTTCAGAATGCGCCACAGCAGGTGCGGATGTCGGCGCCTGACGGCAACGCATTAATGTTGTTGATGCTCGCCCAGGGAAACTCGCTTGAGAACGCCGCCCAGGGAGTACTGCAAAATTTTCAGTTGAGTCTCGTTGAGTCGCAACAGCAGAGGGTGAATGGTCTTCCGGCAATTGTGATGATCGCGGATCAACAACAAGGCCAGTCTCAACATATCCGGACGTTGAGCTATGTGATTGAATATGGAAGCAACTACTATGCGTTTATTGGTGCTTCTTCCGTGAGCAACTTCAGCAACTATGGCCTTCTGTTTCAGAATTCAATGGGAGAGTTCCGCGAACTAAAGGATCCGGAAAAGTTGAATCGTCAGCCTGAGCGGATTCGTATTATGAGCGTCTCACGTAACGGGCCGCTAAGCCAGGCACTCTCGCAAATGGGCGTACCATCCAATCGAATGGAAGAACATGCGATCCTGAACGGCATGTCCCTTGCGGACGCGGTTACTGCCGGCATGCCTATCAAAGTCATTCAGGGTGATGGCGTGGTCGCCGCGTCGGACCGGTGAGCATGAGTACCAAACAGGGCTACTTTTCTTTCCCGGTGTTCTTCGCGGGTACGATGGAAATGCTGCCGTCTTTCTCAAGGACGGCGTACTTGATTTCCTCCATGCGTTCAATACCAAAGTGCAGGCGCCCGGCTTCGAGTACGTCTTCCTCGGAGACCTTGAGTTTATGCATCCTGATACGCAATGGCTTGCCATGGTCAACAATAATGAGGGGTACACTCTCGGCAATCTTGCCGAAGAATGGAAATCTGTCCTTCAGAAGGCCGAATAGAAGGTCGATCGTGACTAGGGAAATGATGAGAACAAAGGCTGCGGTGAGCGAATAATCCGCACCCACCAGGGCTTGTTGCGTTACTTCGCCGATCACGAGTAGCAGGACAAAGTCGAACGTTGTGGATTCTGACAGGCTCCTTTTGCCAATTATCCTGAAGACCAATAACAGGAAGAGATAGATGGACAATGCACGGACAACGGGGTTCATGATTACGGGTAAATGTATTGCGATACATTGAAGGTGACGCCGTTGATCTCCACATCGCCAATCGTGTTACCTGGACGTTGTGGCTCAAGAAAAAGCTGAATGACCGCGCCGTCAGGAAGATTAAAGGTGTATTCGATCCCCTTCTTACTGACCACCTGTGACTGCGGTTCGGGTTGTATTGCGGTGATCCGCATTTTCTCAAGGTATGTGCAGGATAAGGTAACCGATAGCCTCCGGTGGGCGACGTTGTTGATGGTGATTCTGAACTCAGACGGGCTCTCCATCCGGGTGAACCTTTCGTATTCGATTTGTACGCCTCGTTTGGAAAACTTCTTGTTGCTGAGAATGCCGTGGCCAAACAATCCAAATAGGCTTGCCGCGAAGACAAGGAAAAGAAGAGCCCACCCGACCCGTTGAATGACCCATCCTCTTTTGTGCAGGTCGATCTCGTCTTCCAGCTCCATTGAAGTTTTCAGGCGTTGTAGACGATCTGCCATGAACGGTCTGCACCTTAACAGGGCAATGGCGTCGGCAAAAAATCTGTGCCGAACAGGAATACACTACAGCAAGATGTCAGGCTTTTCTTCCACGTCTCTTTTTCGCGCGCGGTATTTCACGGCTGACTTTCCCGTCAGGAGGAGGAGGCCGCCCAGGGCAGTACATCCCACCATCACAATGACCATAGGAATCGCCGTGCCGTTGTGAAATAGACTGACGAGCCCACTGACCAGTCCACCCATCGTCATGCGCCAGCTCCCAATCAGCGAGGCTGCACTCCCCGCATGACGGGTGAAGGGCGCAAGGGAGAGGGCAGTAGCATTGGCGTTGGTCAGACCGTTCACGGACAAGAACATGGTGGTCATGACGATGAACCCCTCTTTGTCAAAACCCTGCAAAAGGGTTCCTGATAAGAGGATTGTCCCAACCAAGGCCTGGAATGTTAGTGTGTAATTGACGACCTGTTGACTGGTGAGGCGGCGAAGAAGGAAGTGGTTTAGTTGCGTCGTGCCGATGATGGTTCCTCCGACGAGGGCAAAGATCCACCCATACTCTTCTTCTGACGTGTTGTATATGTTGATATAAACGTCGGCTGACCCGGCGATGTAAGCAAATGGGGCTGCACTGGCAATCCCACCGGCCAACGTGTAGATGAGGAACTGCTGCTGCGTACCGACAATGCCGAAGTTTCGAAGGACTTCCCGCGGCCGAAGTGAGATCTCCGGATCGGCGGCCTTACCCGTGGGCAGCACAAAATATGTGGCCACCAGAATGATCACGGAAATCAGGGCAAGTACTATGAACACGGAATGCCACCCAAACGCAACTGTCATATAGCCACCGACTGTGGGAGCTATCATCGGCGACACGGCAATGACGAGTGTAATCCAGCTGAAGGCCTGTGCTGTCTTGTTTACATCAAAGACATCCCTCACCAACGCCTGTGCTGCAACCATACCGGCACAACCTCCGACCGCCTGCAGAAACCTCATGGCAATCAGGGATTCGATGGATGAAGTGAAGGCGCAGATAAGAGAACTTACTGCATAGACCGACAGTCCGACATATAAAGGATTCTTTCTACCAAACCGGTCCAGCAATGGACCATATAACAGTTGCCCTGCCGCGATCCCGACAAAATAGCTGGTAAGCGAAAGTTGCACCTGCGCGATGGACGTTCCCAGGTCATCGGCAATGGCCGGGAAGCCGGGTAGGTACATGTCAATGGAAAACGGACTGATGGTTGAGAGCGCGCCAAGCGTGAGAATGAGTACGAACGGGTGCCTGGTTTTCATTCGTCAATCCGATGAAAGAATAGTGCCGATGCGTTAAACGTCGGCGCGAAGGTAAATGAACAACGCAGATAACGAAAGGACCGCGACGATTTTTGAAAATCACCTTTATCTGTTCAATCAATGCAATCGAGTGCGTCAGGCAATTGGGGCAAGGCACGAGGATGGAATGCGAAAGGCATCGATCAACGGCACAGCGTCATTCCTGATTTCAGAGCAAAGCCGGTCGACAACCTTTTGGATCGCTTTTGTCTTCACGCCTTCGACGTAGCCGTTTTCCAGATACCAGCCCTTGTTTTTTTCGATCTGCGACAATGCAAAAAGCTGACACAAGCGTGTGAGGGCCGCCCGACAATCATCGTCAGTCACGGTCTGCAACGATCGGAGGAACTGCTCGAGAATGACACGCTCAACGTAGGCCGTCGCGACCTGGACCAGGTGATCCTGGCATTGATTGAACGCTTCGAAAGAATCCATTCCGTCATCAATATAACTCTTGAGCCGGCGGGCCGCCGATGTGAGAATGCTTCGTTCGCGCCACGTAAAGGCATTAAGGTGAAACTCCGCATCCAGCAGGTGCTCCTCATCCGTGTTACGAACAATGAATGGATTCTTTTCCGCGATTGTCGTTCGCGCCTGTTGGGCAACGTAGTTGAAGATACCGAACAGGTTCAGGTTGCCAAACTCCTGTCGAAATTCGGTGAGCCTGCTTTTGGCAACAAGTTGCATCAAGACGATGTTGTCCCCTTCGAAAGTCGTGTATACGTCCGTGTCGTTCTTGAGATCCGCAATTCGGTTGTCCGTCATGTAGCCTTTGCCCCCGCAGCACTCTCTGCACTCCTGGAGGGTTTCTGTAGTGTTCCACGTTGCCCACGCTTTGAGTCCGGCAGCTAATGCCTCAATCTCCTGCATATCCTCTTCGGTTCTTGAAAGGAACCTGTTCGTGAGGTGCTGAAGGGCAAAGTGCAATGCATAGGCATTAGCCAACAACGGCATCAGCCTGCGTTGATGCGTTCGGTAGTTCAGGATCGGTACTTCGGAACCTGCTTCCGGCCCGAACTGTCGCCGTTGGTCACCGTATCGGATCGCGATAGCAAGACCAGTTTTGGCGGCGCTCACTCCTGATCTTGGGATGCCGATACGTCCGCCGACAAGTGTTCCCAACATGGTAAAGAACCGCCGGTTGTCGCTGGCGATTGGACTCGAAAATTTCCCATTCTCATCTATGCGCGCGAAGCGATCCAGCATGTTCTCGTAGGGGATGACGACCTCGTCAAAACGGATGATACCGTTGTCGACGCCATTTAGTCCCATTTTTCTTCCACAGTCTTCGATCGAAATACCGGGTAACGTTTTCCCTGTTTCGTCCCGAAGGGGAACCAGGAAAGCGTTGACGCCGTAGTCAGTTCCGCCTATGACAAGCTTTGCAAATACGGTCGCCATCCGGCCATGCAACGCAGCGTTTCCAATAAACTCCTTTTGTGCCTGCGCATTTGGTGTATGGATGATGAAGGTCCGGTCTTTAGAACAGTAAGTTGCCGTAGTCTCGATCCCTCGCACGTTTGAGCCATGTCCCGTTTCCGTCATGGCGAAACATCCCGGGAGCCTTAATGTGCCGATGTCGGGCAAGTATTTCTTATGATGCTTTTCCGTTCCCAGAAAAAGAATGC
>CAZIAG010000222.1:0-6686 GCA_964537375.1 uncultured Roseivirgaceae bacterium | reverse complement strand
CTTCACCGCTTTCATGGAGAGCCTCACGATCAGCAGCTTCCCGTACTACAGCTTCGCGGACAAGGACATGGCGTACAAGGTGGGCTCGGCGTTCTACGGCATCTACTTCATCGTGTCCTTCCCGATGTTCTACCGCGTCGACAAGAGCCGAAGCAGAGAGAAGGGAGGCACGGGGCTTGGTTTGGCCATTGTGAAACACATCCTTGAAGGCCACGATTCAAAGGTCTCCGTTGAAAGTGTTCCTGGCAAAGGCTCGGTTTTTTCGTTCAGGCTTCCGAAACATAAAGGTGAATAAGTGATGCGTACGGCCAAGGCTCCCCGACTGAATATTCAGGACTTTATCCTATTTGAGGACAACGATTATCTTGTCATCAATAAGCCGCCATTTGTCTCTACGCTGGAAGATCGCGTTGATCCGGTTAACATACTGGCGCTCGCCCGCGACCTGGACCCCAATGCGCAGGTGGGCCACCGACTTGATAAAGACACTTCCGGGGTTTTAGTCATCGCCCGTAATCCGGAAGCTTATCGGCATCTGAGCGTTCAGTTTGAAAAACGAAAGGTCGAAAAGGTGTACCACGCCGTAGTGGATGGTATACATAATTTTAAGGACCGGGAGGTGAACCTTCCTATTCTCAAACATGACGACGGTTCGGTTCGGATCAGTCACCGTGATGGCAAATCGGCATTGACTTACTTTACATCCATTCATTCGTATAAGAAACACACATTGGTGGAATGCCGTCCGGTTACTGGCCGGATGCATCAGATCAGGATACACCTGGCCTCTCTTGGGGCGCCCATCACGGGAGATTTGCTCTACGGGGGGAAGGCCTTTTTGTTATCGGAAATAAAGCGGGGTTACAATCTCAAAAAGGGCACAGAAGAGACGAGTTTCATGAAACGAATGGCCCTGCATGCCTGGAGTCTCGCGTTTGATGACCTGTCCGGCAACCGGAAGACGTACCAGGCACCCTACCCCCGCGATATTGCGGCGCTCCTAAGGCAGTTGGAGTTAAACAAATGAACCTTTAAAGGGTTTTACGGCGTTTCCAGGGGGTATCTTTTTAGACGAAATTTGGATTTCCCGACACGGAAATTTACCTTTGTGTCCCTTTTTGGAGAGGAAGGGCATACTTTATTGAATTTCAGGTAAAAAATGGATCATAATAGCTATAAGACGAGTTACGCCAACAAGGCAACCGTTGAGAAGGGCTGGGTGGTTGTTGATGCCAGCAACCAGGTTTTGGGCCGTGTTGCCAGCCAGGTGGCCAAGATCATCCGCGGCAAGCACAAGCCTTCTTACACGCCCCACGTTGATTGCGGGGATCATGTCATCGTGATCAATGCAAAGAAGGTAAAGATGACGGGTAAGAAATGGACTGATCGTGTCATTTTCACTCACTCGGGTTACCCGGGCGGGCAGCGTGAGCACACGCCGTCAATGATCCGTTCCAAGCATCCTGAAAGGTTGATCGAGCATGCGGTCAGGGGCATGTTGCCCAAGAACAGGCTCGGACGCGAACTATTCCGGAGCCTGCATGTTTATGCGGGTGCGGAACATCCCCATGAGGCTCAGCAACCCAAAGAATTAAAATTCTGATTAAATGCAGATTATCAACACGATAGGCAGAAGAAAGACCTCCATTGCGAGGGTCTACATCAAGCCGGGAAAGGGTGATATCAAGGTAAATAACCGCGACCTGAAACAATATTTCCTTTCAGAAATCCACCAAACCACTGTGAAGCAGGCTCTTGCAGCTGTCAAGGGCGACAGTCAGTACGACGTTGTTGTCAATGTCGAAGGCGGTGGTGTGAAAGGCCAGGCCGAAGCGATCCGTTTGGGCATCGCCAGGGCATTGGTGGAAGTGGATGCTGAGAACAAGCCCCTGCTGAAGAAGGAAAAACTTCTCACCCGCGATTCACGCATGGTTGAACGCAAGAAGTTCGGCAAGAGGAAGGCAAGGAGAAGGTTCCAGTTTAGCAAGCGTTAATCGAGAAGAGAATGGCAGAAAAATTAACATATCAGGATTTGCTGGATGCAGGTGTCCACTTTGGTCACCTTACCCGTAAGTGGAATCCGAAGATGGCCGAGTACATCTTCATGGAGAACAACGGCATCCATATTATCGATCTTAACAAGACCCTGGCCTGCCTCGACGAAGCGGCCTTCGCATTGAAGAATATTGTCCGCTCGGGCCGCAAGATCATGTTCGTGGCCACGAAAAAGCAAGCCAAGGACATCGTTACCGAAGAGGCAAAGCGCCTCAATATGCCCTATGTCACAGAGCGTTGGCTGGGTGGAATGCTTACCAACTTTGCCACGATACGCAAGTCGTTGAAGAAGTTGTCTCAGATTGACAAGTTGATGAAGGATGAGGCCTTCAACAACATGGCCAAACGCGAAAGATTGATGAAAGGTCGTGAGAAGGCCAAGTTGGAAAAACTGCTTGGCGGTATTGCCGACCTCAACCGCCTTCCGGCTGCTCTGTTCGTCATCGATGTTAAACGCGAACATATTGCCGTGACAGAGGCTCAAAAACTGAATATCCCGGTATTCGCCCTCGTTGATACGAATTCCGATCCGACAGGTGTCGATTTCCCGATCCCAGCCAACGACGACGCGTTCAAGTCGATCTCACTACTGACCAGTTACATTGGAAAGGTGATCGAGGAAGGCCTCATGGAGCGTAAGAAGGACAAGGAAGAGGCAGCACAGAAGAAGGACGAGGAAGAGAAAAGAAAGGTCGATGCGGCCGTAGAGCAGAACTCCTAAGCTGGTGTTTCACCGCGCGTGAGCGATACATACAGAAAAGAATCATGCACTGAACATCGGCCCCCTGCCGGTGTTTAGTTTTTTTATGGGGTCAGGTCTTAACAAGAATTTATAACCGTAACAAATATGTCAGCTATTTCAGCACAAGATGTAAACAAGCTCCGCCAGATGACCGGTGCCGGTATGATGGACTGCAAAAAAGCCCTTACCGAGGCCGGTGGTGATTTTGAAAAGGCAATTGAAATCCTGAGGAAAAAGGGACAGAAGGTCTCTGCCTCTCGGTCCGACAAGGAAGCCCGTGAAGGGTCCGTGTTTGTCAGGGTGAGCGACGACAGGAAAGTAGCTGTGCTGATCGCGTTGAACTGCGAAACGGACTTCGTTGCCAAGAATGAAGAGTTTCAAAACCTGGGAAAATTGATAGCCGACACTGCCTTTGAACAGAAGCCTGCAGGCAAAGATGAATTGCTGGCCCTGACGGCGGGCGACCTGACCCTCAATGAGCGTATCGTTGAGTTGGTCGGTAAGATCGGTGAGAAGATCGAGGTGAGCGAATACGTTCGAATGGAGGGTGAGGCGATCGTTCCTTACATTCACGCGGGCTCCAAACTCGGTGTTCTTGTTTCGCTCAAGGGCGTTAACGGCAAGGACATCGGCGAGGCCGGCAAAGACGTCGGTATGCAGATCGCAGCTATGAATCCTGTTGCCGTCGATGAGAAGTCGGTAGACAAATCGACCATTGACAAGGAACTTGAGATCGCAAAGGCTCAAATCCTGGCAGAAGGAAAACCTGAAAATATGGTGGAGAAGATTGCGCAGGGGAAACTGCAGAAATTTTTCAAAGAGAACACGCTGCTTCACCAGGCCTTTGTAAAGGATAACTCCAAGACAGTGGCCCAATACCTGGACAGTGTCTCAAAGGGGCTCACTGTGGCCGAATTCAAACGTGTTTCGGTAGGATAATAATTCGTCGTGAACTACAATAAGGGGGCTTTCAGCCCTCTTTTTTTTTCGCGTGGGGGTAGGGGTGTGACGAGCGCTGGGTGTCTAGGAGTAAAACACAGGAACTATGAAATTTCGAATCCCTTTATTGTTAGCTCTGCTTGGCGCAGCATCCATGTATTCGTGCTCGGTTGTTGATGATCCGGGACCCCTTGAATTTATAGAAAGAACCTACGGACAAAGTGGTTTTGTCTCTGTCGAGGCCGAAGACGCGATACACGTAACGATTACATCCGGTGAATTTTATGAAGTCAAGGCCCGTGGCGACCGGCGCAATATCGAAGACCTCGTGGTCGACCAGGAGGGGTCAACGTTGAAGGTGCGGTTTGAAGACCGGAGGAACCGCCGCCATACTACCTATATCGACATCACCATGCCGTCGTTGATGCATGCGGAGTTTTCGGGGGCGTGCGTGGCATTTATTGGTGGTTTCTCCGACCTTGACGTGCTAAATCTGACCTTGTCGGGTGCATCGCTTTGTGACGTGCAGGCCGACGCAGCAGCGCTTCATGCCGCTGTTTCCGGGGCGTCCGTGCTGCGTGTCTGGGGCGAAGGTCAGACCATGAAAGTGAGTCTCTCGGGCGCGTCGCGGTTGCGAGCCTTTACATTTCCTGTCGACCACGCCGAATTGTTGCTGTCGGGGGCGAGCGACGCCTCTGTGACCGTTGCGGACAACCTCGAAGGAGTGGCGACCGGCGCGAGCAAAATTGTTTATAGGGGAAATCCAGCGGTATCGGTGGCTGCCTCGGGTGAAAGTACGGTTCGCCACGAGTGACTCATGCCGTCGCAAATCACCACTTGACGACCGGTACCCGCCCATTATAGGCGGGTACTTTTATTTTACGAATCATTTGGTTCAATTTCGATCTGTCTACAACCTGTTGCCATGCTGAGATCCATTAATCCGTTTGATCAGTCGGTCATTGCTGAAGTCCAACCAGATAATAATGCTGTTATCGACGAGAAGATTCAGAGGGCGGCCGATGCGTTTTCTTCCTGGAAACGCAAACCGTTTACATTCCGTGCCGACCTAATCCGGCGCGCCGGGGAAGTATTGAGGCGTAACCAGGAACACTACGCGCGCACCATTTCCCTGGAGATGGGCAAGGTTTTGTCAGAAAGCAGGGCGGAAGTGGAGAAATGCGCCAGCGCCTGTGACTACTATGCGGAGCATGCAGAAACTTTTCTCGCGGACCAACCTGTAGCTACCGAGGCCTCCCGAAGTCTGATTGCGTTCCAGCCTTTGGGCCCCGTGCTTGCTATCATGCCGTGGAACTTTCCGCTGTGGCAGGTTTTCCGTTTCGCGGCGCCTGCAATCATGGCTGGAAACGTCGGTCTGTTGAAGCATGCTGCAAACGTGACACAATGTGCTATCATGATTGAAAAGATCTTTTCGGATGCCGATTTCCCGGAGGGTATTTTTCAGTCGTTGCTCATCGGTTCGAAACAGGTGGAAAGCGTTATCGCAAGGGACGAGATAGCGGCGGTCACACTGACGGGAAGTGAGGCGGCGGGAACGCAGGTCGCCGCGACTGCAGGAAAACATCTTAAGAAAACCGTACTGGAACTCGGTGGAAGCGACCCGTTTATCGTCCTGGAAGATGCCGATCTGGAACATGCAGCGGAAGTTGCGGTTAAGTCAAGAATGCAAAACGCGGGGCAATCCTGTATTGCAGCAAAACGTTTTATCGTTCTTGAAAAGGTGAAAGACAAGTTCACGGCGCTGTTCAAAGCCGGGATAGAAAGACTGAAGCAGGGTAATCCGCTTGACGAGTCGACTACGACGGGGCCTCTGGCCCGCCTCGACCTGGCAGAACAGCTGGAGCAACAACTGCAAAAGTCGATTGACGCCGGTGCAAGGCTCATCACGGGAGGTCAGCGTGAGGGATGCAACTTCCGTCCTACCCTGCTCGACGAGGTCAGGCCGGGAATGGTCGCCTTTGACGAAGAGATGTTTGGACCTGTCGCTTCGCTGATCACGGTGAAAGACGAAGATGAGGCAGTAAAGATGGCAAATACGAGTCGTTACGGTCTCGGTGGTTCGGTTTGGACACAGGACCTTGAACGCGGTGAGCGCGTCGCCCGTGAAATCGAGTCGGGGAGTGTGTTTGTGAACTCCCTCATGCGTTCCGATCAACGGCTTCCGTTTGGTGGCGTGAAGAAATCCGGTTACGGGCGAGAGCTTTCCGAACTGGGTATCCGGGAGTTTGTCAATGCGAAGACTATCTACATCCAATGATTCAGTACTTGCCCTGATGCGACCGAGGCTCCTTCGCGACTGAGGAATCTCCAACAGTCTTGTCTGAACCACATCGACAACCGTTGTGGACCGTCGCAAGCCTTCAAGGGGCCAACTGTGGATGCTTTTTTGAGTATTTCTATTTGGCGGATTCGTCCCGCACATCAGCGTTTTTCTCAGGTTCCTTCATTTGAACGGTTTCTCCCCGCTTTCTCGCAATGAAATTTCAACACAGTCGTCATCTGTGGATGATTCTTTTGCTTGAGTGTAGTCGAGGCGTTGTGAATACAACTCGTTGGTATACGCGCAGAACGGGGCGTCGCGTTGAAAAATACCGAGAACTTGGTATCTGGCAAGCGGCGAATAAATTCTAGGTTTACACGGTAATTAAATAAACCCCATGAAGCTGTTCCGAACGATTCTTTTTTCGGCAGGTATTCTATTGCTTGCACAAAACGCTTACTCCCAATTGTCTGTTGGAGTGAGAGGTGGTGTTAACATCACCTCGTTTACTGGAAAAGAACCCTTTGATCCGTTTCCCGGATATGATGCAGGCCTGGTGTTGCAATATCCTTTGGCGTCTTTCCTGACCGCTCGCGCGGAACTCCTCTACGTGCAGCAGGGTACGTTGCTTGCTGATTATTTTCTAGCGGGTGACATGATCGAACGCAC
>CAZIAG010000221.1:0-6707 GCA_964537375.1 uncultured Roseivirgaceae bacterium | reverse complement strand
ACGTGATATCTCGGCGGTGGCGGCATCCTCCATCAGGTTGTAAAGGGCAGCTGCGCCCGTTCCGCTAAGCCACGAGTCGAGATAGAGCAATGCAACGTTGACATTTGCCCTGAATCCCTTTTCCGTGATCGCTGCGTCTGCTGCCTTGGTATTCAATAGGTCAGCCTGACTGACGGAGACATCTTCGCGCAATTGGTGCTTCTGGTGAACGGCGCCGGACAGCTTTTTGTCAAACTCTTCTCTTGCCAGGGATACCAGCCCCGGGTGGGCCACCCATGTACCATCGTAGCCCTGAGAGGCCTCTCGTTCTTTGTCAACGCTAACCTGGGCGAACGCCGCGCGATTTATTGTCTCGTCTTTGCTGGGTATGAATGCGGACATTCCGCCTATCGCGTGGGCTTTTCGGCGATTACACACCTTCACCAGTTGTTCTGCGTAGGCTTTCATAAAGGGAACTTCCATCGTTACTGCTCCGCGATCGGGCAAAATGAAGTCATTATGTTTCTGGAACTTTTTGATGATACTGAAGATATAGTCCCAACGACCGGCGTTCAATCCCGCCGCGTGTTCACGCAACTCGTAAAGAATCTCATCCATCTCGAATGCTGCGGTAATTGTTTCAATGAGTACCGTTGCCCTGATTGTTCCTTGCGAGAGTCCAAACGTATTTTCGGTTGCCGTGAAAACTTCGTTCCACAACCGGGCTTCTTCGTGCGATTCAAGTTTTGGCAAATAGAAGAATGGGCCCTCGTTTCTTTCAGCCAGGGTTGTTGCGTTGTGGAAGCAGAACAACCCAAAGTCGAAAAGGGAAGCGCTTACCGGTTCACCTCGAACGAGAAGGTGCGCCTCATCGAGATGCCAGCCTCGTGGGCGTACCGTGAGCACGGCGATCTTATGGTGGAGTCGATATTCTTTGCCCTCAGGAGAGCGAAATGTTATCGAGCGACGTACAGCATCTTTCAGGTTGATGTGTCCTTCGATAAGATTAGTCCAGGTAGGAGAGGTCGAATCCTCAAAGTCGGCCATGTAGACATTCGCACCGGAGTTGAGTGCATTGATGATCATTTTTCGATCTACGGGCCCCGTGATCTCTACACGACGATCCTCCAGAGCAGTCGGTACCGGTTCTATAGTCCAATTCTCTTCGCGAATTGGTTTGGTCGCTGGCAAAAAGTCGGGAAACTGGCCGGCATCGATTTCGTTTTGGCGCTGTTTGCGAGCTTCGAGCAGCTGTAGTCTTCTTTCATTGAAACGGTCGTGCAGTTCTGCGATGAATGATAAGGCTTCAGGCGTTAGAATCGATTCAAAGCCGGTCTTCGGGACGCCTTTGAGCTGAATTGTTTGAGTTGTTTGGGTGGTTGCTTCCATGACTTTTTCCGTTGGTTTCTGAAACAAACCTCGCCAGGGTTAAAGCCAATGTCAAGCGAATTTTCGCTGATGGAACTTTTTCGCTAGTTTTGAAGAGGTGCATCGCTGTGTTTGTTGTAAATGAAAGGGTGGCCTGCGAAGCACGACCCAAAAAATTTTTTTTTTCGCTGGTTAGCGAATGGGTGTCTTAGCGATGGAGAGAACAAAAAAACAGAAAGTTGCCATAAGCGAGGCCGATGCCAGGCTTATTCTCGGACTGAAACTGAAGCAGCTGCGACAGGAGAACGGGCTGTCACTCGCAGAGCTTTCTGCCGCCACAGGGATATCAGTCTCCTATCTTAATGAGATCGAAAAAGGCAAGAAGTTTCCCAGTCCCGACAAGATCTCATCCCTTGCTTCAGCTTTGGACGTAAGTTACGATTGGCTCGTGTCGCTTAAAATGAGCAAGAAGCTCGCACCAGTTGCGGACCTCCTGCAGTCGCGGCTGATGAAAGAGATCCTGCACGATGTTTTTGGGATCGACAAGGCACAATTGCTGGAGCTCTTGTCAAGAGTGCCTGTGAAACTAAATGCCTTCATCAACACCTTGATAGAGATCAGCCGAAACTATGGAATGAGAGTTGAGAATTTTTACTACTCCGCGCTGAGATCGTTCCAGGAAATGCACGAAAACTATTTTGAAGATTTGGAGAAGTCCGCCGCGCGGTTTGCTCAAGAGCACGCGATCGATGTTAACCGAGCGGTTGAATGGGAGCCGCTGGATCTTCTGTTGCGCGAAAAATACAACTGCCGAGTTGAACACGACGGGCTTTCTAATCAGCCGGAGCTCAAGGACTTCAGGTCGGTGCTTATCCCCGGTGCCACGCCGCGCCTCCTGCTGAATGATCACCTGACTCGGTCACAAAAGGCGTTCATCCTGGGAAGGGAACTTGGGTTTCAGTATCTGAAGATCCAGGAGCGCCCGCTTACTTCGGCCTTCCTGGAGGTGGATTCGTTTGAGCAGGTGCTCAATAATTTTAAGGCGTCGTACTTCGCTTGTGCATTATTGTTAAACAGGGAACGTTTCGTCGAAAGAATCAGAGAGCTGTTCGCCTCGTCGTATTTTGATAGCAAGGCATTTTTGAAAATAGTTGATGACTTTCGAGTCTCGCCCGAAACATTTGCCCATCGCCTCACGAACATTCTTCCTCGCTTTTTCGGGATACAAGAGCTTTTTTTCCTACGATTCAGCCATGTGAACGGAACGGATGAGTTCGAACTAACTAAGGAAATGCACCTTGCGGGGTTGCATAACCCGCATGCCAATATGATGCATGAGCACTATTGCCGTCGATGGATATCGTTCAATATACTGCGTAACCTTTCCAGTCAGATGAAAAAAGGGGTGTACGGTGGTCCACTTTGTATGGCGCAGCGGTCGCGGTATTTCGGCAATGAGAAGGAGTATCTGATTATTACCTTCGCAAACCCAGCGATGGAGGGGACGCCATTGCATAACAGTATATCCATCGGATTGCTCCTCACTACACAGCTGCGCAAGAAGGTCGCCTTTTGGAACGATCCTGCGATCCCGATCCGTATGGTAGGGGAGACCTGCCAACGATGCCCGGCCACGGATTGTGCCGAGCGCGTAGCTGAACCCGTCATCCTTCAACGTGCGGAAAAGCTCACCATCATGAAAACCGCCTTGAAAGCATTGTCAGACCAATGATCATTTATTCAAGTCCCAACCTCGAGTCGTCTTCGGGAGGCTCACGCAGGTTGTATTGCAGTACGGACACATGTATTCCGGCGCAGAACAGGATCATTGTTGCCGGGTGTGGCCAACGTCGAGGCTCTTTCGTAACACTTCATCGCTTCCATGAACCATTCGCAAGCGTCAAAGTGCGCTCCCGGCATCCCGGAACCAAGGACTGTTGACGCCTGCCCCGATAATAGCAGCATGTAAACCGAGATCCTCCAGGCGCCCAGCGGATGAAGATGGCGAAGAACACGGCAATATAGCCGGCCACCAGGACGGCGGTCCTTCGAACCGCCTGTGGGGAAAACCCAAAGATCTCACCTGGCTCACGGAATTGGGTTGGGAAAGGGAATTGAGTATAGCGATAAAAAAGTGGGAAAAGTAACCCAGGCTTGGGAGTGGTTCCGATATCAACGGAATCGCATGGCATAATCATTTTATCCGCGTCGAAAGCTCTTCAATAAATAGCCTCGCTCTGGCGGCCGATGAAGTTTACTCCTAAAAAGGCACTGTCGGAAGATGAAGTTAGGAAAGGCCTGAGGCTGGTGATCGTTGATGGTCTCATGGCCGAGATCATGATCACGCTGAGCGGCGGTGCGTTCCTCGTCGCCATGGCGTTGTTGATCGGCGCATCCAACTTTCAGATCGGTGTGTTGGCCGCACTCCCGACCTTTACGAATGTTTTTCAACTGGCTTCCATATGGTTGGTGCAGCGGTATAACAATCGCCGGGTCGTTACGGTGATTTGCTCCATCCTGGCCCGTGTTCCCTTATTGGTGATTGCTGCACTCCTGTTTTCATTCTCGGTCGAGACATCGGTAAACGCGCTGATTCTTGTTCTCTTCTTTCACTATTTGTTTGGATCGATTGCCGGGCCAGGTTGGAATGCCTGGATAAAGGACCTTGTACCACAGCAGATGCTGGGCAACTACTTTGCGAGAAGGACACGTTACAATCAGATGCTCAACGTGGTTCTGAGTATCACCCTGGCGCTAAGTGTTGACTATGTTAAGAAGCATTACCCGGATCACGAACTAATGGCGTATGCATTCATGTTCGGTCTGGCTGGCGTGGCAGGAATCTATGGAGCCATCATGCTTGCCCGTGTCCAGGAGCCGGAGTCGTTCGTTACAAAGGAGAACCTTTTCAAACTATTCACTCGTCCGCTAAAGGATGGGAACTTTCGGCGGTTGCTGACGTTCAACGCCGCCTGGGTCTTCTCTTTCAACCTTGCCGCTCCCTTTTTTACGGTGTTCCTTCTGACGAGCCTTGGGCTTCCGCTTTCCTACGTGATCGGTCTCAATATCATTAGCCAGCTTGCGAGTATCGTAACGATCCGGACCTGGGGTGCGTTTGCCGATAAGTACAGCAACAAGAACATTATCGCGATCGGTGGACCGATGTTTATCCTATGCCTGATTGCGTGGTGCTTTGTCGGGATATATCCCTACTACGTGAACCTGGTTTTGCTTTTTTTTATTTACGTTTTCACGGGAATATCGACGGCCGGGATCAACTTGTCGATCATGAATATCGGCTTAAAACTCGCCCCCGCTGGCGATGCCATCGTGTACCTTTCTGCCCGGACCATGATTACGGCGGTCTTTTCTTCGTTGGCACCAATTCTCGGTGGAAAACTGGCCGACTTTTTCGCGGATCGTTCGCTGGTTATTGATGCTGAATGGACCGGTCCCGCTTCTGGAAAGGTTGTTCACCTTCTTTCTCTGCACGAATGGAATTTTCTGTTTTTGATTGGTGCTGTGCTTGGGCTCATTTCTCTCGAGTTCCTGGTCCGGGTTAACGAAGTGGGCGAGGTAGACAAAGAGCTTGTTCGGAAGATCCTTCGCAAAAGTATCCGAAGTAACATGAGGGATTACTTCGTTATTGGTACGTTAATGAGTTGGCATGGTCAGTTCTGGGAACTGATCAGACGTAAAGCCGATGTGTTTGGAATATTCCAAAAGCGCAACGACGGTGTAACCATTCAAAAAAGTCCGGACGAACAATGATTATTCGTTATAAAAGATAGGAGGTCATTTTCTCGGAACCTGTCGGATTACGATACGGGAGAGATACTTATCGAGGTCGTCGTATTCCGCCATGGAAATCTTTTCGATCTGCCGTGTGTGCGTATTGTAATAGACCTCGATGAAGTGTGAATGAAGGGAGTACAAGTGAATCCAGAAATCGTAGAATTCAATCGACTCGAGATACGTGCCGAACTCGGCCATGAGCAATGCCTTATCCGGTAATGGTAATTCATTAAACTTAACCTGACGCATGACTTCCTCGCATTTCCAGGGCACATTGCCCTTTGTTGACATAAACGAATAAATAGTTATGCCAATCGCTGAGGAAATCAAGGGAGTGCAATGAATGGTCGAATAGCCCGATAATCGATCATTTTTCCAGTATAGCCACCACACCCATGCCACCGCCCGTGCAAATGGAAACGAGGCCTCGTCCGCGACCTTTTGTGTGAAGTGCTTTGGCGAGCGTGGCAACAATTCGCGCACCGGTTGCACCGAACGGGTGGCCGACGGCAACGCTACCGCCGTTCACGTTGAGTTTGTTTCGATCTATTGGGCCCAGGGGTTTATCGAGGCCGAGTACCTCACGACAATAATCTTTGCTTTCCCAGGCTTTTAGGGTGCATAGGACCTGGCCGGCGAAGGCCTCGTGGACCTCGTAATAGTCGAAGTCCTGCAAAGAGAGTTGGTTCCGTTGAAGAATGCGCGCAACGGCTATTGTAGGTGCCATCAGCAGGCCGGCACCATGGATAAAGTCGACCGCGGCAGCTTCAGCGTCGACAAGATAGGCCAGAATGTCCAGCCCGTTTTGTTGCGCGAATTCGTCACTACCCAAAAGCACGGCCGCGGCACCATCGGTAAAGGCGGTACTGTTTCCGGCCGTGAGCGTGCCGGCTGCGCTTTTGTCGAAAACCGGTTTGAGCTTGGCAAGCTTCTCTAAGGAGGTATCCTCTCGCACGATCGTATCCCTCGTGACGCCTTTGAAAGGTTCGATGAGATCGTCATAAAAACCCGCACGATAGGCCCGTGCCGCCTTCATATGACTTTCGAAAGCAAGCTGATCCTGTTCTTCGCGCCCGACCTTCCATTCCTTGACCATTTTTTCTGTGTGCTGCCCCATGGACAGATGCGTCCGTGGCTCGACAATGCCCGGATAATGGGGCTTAAGGTCGGATGGTCGTATCCGGGTGAATTTTCTGACACGATCCCAGAATGATCTCGTGTTGCTTATGTCGATGAGTTTCCAGGCGAGACTGCGCTGAATCATGATCGGAAGATCACTGTTGGTGTCGCTCCCCCCGGCTATGCCACTTTCGATTTGACCGGCGGCAATCTTCAATGCGATAAGGTTGATCGTTTCCATGCTTGTACCGCATGCCCGTTGGACATTAAATGCCGGCGTATGCGGATCCAGCGCCGTTTTCAAAACAATCTCCCTTGCGAAGTTCCATTCGATGGAACTGGTCATGACTGCGCCTAATGCCACGTCACCGAGTCTTTTGCCATGAAGGTTGTATTTGTCAACCATCGCATTCAGCGTTGCGACGAGCATCTCCTGGTTGGTTGTC
>CAZIAG010000220.1:2434-6709 GCA_964537375.1 uncultured Roseivirgaceae bacterium | reverse complement strand
GTTTTCCAACCATTCAATAATCCTTTTTGATACCAAAGATAAGAGCAGTTTGATGGAAAACCCGGGTTGATGAAGTGCCCGTTTGGATTTTCGGCTCATTCGATAAACTCGTCAGTTATGGTAAGCTGGCTCGCGGAGAGTATCGTTTGATACTTTCGCAGCGGTCGCCAGGCGGGGCCTCCCGTTGGTAAACCCGTTGAGAAGTCAAATGTCGAACCACAACAGTGATCAATCATGTATAGCGTGGAACTGTGAATTTCCACAGTGGCACAAGCCTCGTTGGGGCGGAAGGAGCAATTGGCCTCATAGGCCATATAGGTATTCAGATTCTCCCGGTAAAGAATAATTCCCCGAACGCCACCGTCGATCAGCATGGAACCCCGATCGCTTCGGAGGATCGCGTATTCCGGTAGGTTAAGATTGATGTGTATTGGGCTGAATGGAACGTAAGGAATTGGATCATCCACCAATTCGGGGGCACAGGATGAGATGAAAAGAAATGTAACCAGGAGGTATCGAGCCGTGTGAATTGTGAACTGTTTAAGTCTAGGTGTATTCATAAAATCCCTTTCCCGATTTCCTTCCGAGGTGGCCCGCCAGGACCTTCTGTTGCTGTATTCGGCTTGGCCTGAATTTGGGATCGCCGTGAAATGCCTCATATAAGGAGGAGGTTACCGCAAAGTTGATGTCGATGCCGATGAGGTCCATAAGTTCGAACGGTCCCATTTTAAATCCTGTTGCCCGCATCAGTTGGTCGATGTTTTCGTAATTGGTAACGCCCTCTTCAAGCACCTTGAGGGACTCGACATAAAAGTGTCGCGCTACACGGTTAACGATAAACCCCGGGGAATCTTGTGCGACAACCGGTACCTTGCCCAGATCCCGAGTGAAGTCGATTAGCAGTTGAAGTGTTTCAGGAGACGTGGTCGCGGTACTGACAATCTCGACGAGGTTCATCACAGGGGCCGGATTGAAGAAATGCAACCCCGCAAAGCGGGACGGATTTCCCAACGCTGATGAGATCGCCGTCACCGATAACGATGAAGTGTTGGTGGCAAATACGGTGCGTGGTCCATTGACCTTTTCTATTGCGGAAAAAATTTCCTTCTTAACCTCGATATTTTCAACCGCCGCCTCGATGACCAGATCGGCCTCGAGTTTTTCCATTGAGGTGCACTCACCAATCCGCGACAGGATGTGGTCCTTCTCGTCGCTGCTCAATCTCCCCTTCGCAACCAACGCATCAAGGGTTCGGATGATATTGTTGATGCCGCGATCAATCAGGTCGGGACGAACGTCATAAAGCAGGACGTCAAAATCAGCGGCAGCGCATACCTGGGCAATACCCTGGCCCATAGTGCCGGCACCAATCACAGCAACGGTTTCAATAGGGAAAGTTGTCATACGGTTCCTTCAAAACGGAATTGCCTTAAGAATCGGATGTCGTTTTCAGAGTATAGGCGAAGGTCGTTGACCTGATAGCGAAGTTGGGTCACCCGTTCTATGCCCATTCCAAAAGCAAAACCGGTAAATTCATCAGGATCGACGCCGCAATTTCTCAAAACATTGGGATGGACCATTCCGGCCCCTGCAATCTCCACCCATCCGCTTCGCTTGCAGACAACACAACCTTCACCTTTGCAGATGAGGCAGGTCACATCGATTTCAGCGCTTGGCTCTGTGAAGGGAAAATAGGAGGGGCGCAACCTCAGCTTGATGCCTTTCCCGTACATCTCCTTGGCAAAGTGGAAGAGCGTCTGCTTAAGGTCGGCGAAGCTCACGTTGCGATCTACGTAAAGACCCTCTACCTGGTGGAAAAAGCAATGAGCCCGCGCAGAAATGGCCTCGTTCCGATAGACGCGGCCAGGCATGATCGCGCGAACGGGAGGCCTGGATCTTTCCAGTAGTCGAATTTGAACGTTGGACGTGTGTGTTCGCAGCAAAACATCGCCGCGTTCACCGCCAGATTTTTCAATAAAGAACGTATCCTGCATCTCTCGCGCAGGATGATTCGGAGGAAAATTCAATGCTGTGAAATTGTGCCAGTCATCCTCGATCTCGGGACCGTCTGCAACATTGAATCCCATCCGCTCAAAAATCTCAATGATGCGGGATTTAGTCAGGGTCAGGGGATGGAGGTTGCCCACCGTGTCCGGAACTGGCGGTAACGTAAGGTCGATATTTGCATCAGCCTTTTGCGAACTTCCAAGTAATGCGGACAGTTCCCGAAAGCGGGATTCGGCTGCCTGCTTGAGTTCATTAAGCTCTTTACCGATGCGTCGCTTTTCCTCGCCCGGTAGCACCTTCAATTTCTCAAACATTTGTCCGATAACGCCTTTTTTACTGATGAACTTTAACCGGAAGGCCTCAACGTCGTCCTTGCTTTTGGTTGCGAAGGTCTTGACCTCGGCGAGTAAGTCCCTGATTTGTTTCTCCATATGAACACAAAAATAGCAAGGGTATCGTTATCGGCACCAAACAGCCTATCTTTTGTAAAAGGCGCGAATCCGGTCGCAAACGTAGTCGAGTTGATCGTCTGTCAGCTCAGGGTATAGGGGTAAAGAGAGCACAGCGCTTTGCAGCCGGCTAGCGTTCGGAAAATCCTCCGGGTGGTGATTTAGGTAACGGTAGGCAGGCAAGTTGTGCAAGGCCTGCGGGAAGTGGATCAATGTTTGGATGCCCTGACTATGAAGCCATTCCTTCAGTGCATTTCGGTTCTTGGCTTGTATTACGAATTGGTGAAAGGAGTGGGTCGTGCCGGGGGTGACAGTGGGCAACGCGATTTCCTCAATGCCCCTCAGCTGCTCGATATAGCGCTTGGCAAGCGAGCTGCGTCGATCATTCCATGCGGCAAGGTGAGGTAATTTGGCCAACAGTATCGCCGCCTGGAGGGTGTCCAGACGGCTGTTGAAGCCTTCCGTTTTGTGATCATCCTTTTCCATGGCCCCATGATTAGCCAGCCGTCTGACCTTCCTGGCCAGCGCTTCGTCTTGAGTGACCACGGCTCCAGCATCACCATATGCACCAAGGTTTTTGGTCGGATAAAAACTGAAACAACCAAAATCGCCAAGGGTGCCGGCGTATTTGGGCCCTTCCGCAGTAAGGTGCGCCTGGGCGCAATCTTCAATTAGAAACAGGTTTCTTGATTCGCAGAAACGACGTGCGGCCGTTGCATTTGCTGCCTGGCCAAACAAGTGCACGATTATCACGGCTCGCGTGCGTGGGGTCACCCGGGCTTCGACGTCCTCAAGCGACAAGGTATAGGAGCGGCCGTCGACGTCCGCAAAAACCGGATGTGCCCCACAGGCAGTGATTGTTTCGCTGGACGAAATCCAACTGAAAGCAGGTGTAATTACCTCATTGCCCGGACCGATCCCGAGTGCTCTTAATGCCAGGAACAAGGAATCCGTACCATTACCGGTGCCGATACAATGTGCAACTCCCAATTTGCGGGCGAAGGCCAGTTCAAACTGCTCCACTTGAGCGCCCCGGATGAATTGAAAGCTTTGGAGGGCGTCGTTGATGGCCCGGTCAATGGCTGGTTTGATCGCGAGGTATTGGCGCTCCAAGTTGATAAAAGGAACTTCCATGATACCCGGATTATCTATCGCTTTTGATAGGTGAAGTGCGAGATCGCGAACTCGAGCAATCCACAAAGCAATGCAGACGTGGTCACCGCGAAGGTAAGCACGTACCATTCTCCCAAGTCACGCAGCAAGACTGCCGCCGATATAAACAAGACGTGGGCCGCACAAAGGATCGATACGGTGATGCGATGGCGCATCCCGAGGCGCACCATACAATGGTGAATGTGACGCTTATCCGGAGTAAAGGGCGATACTCCGCGTGAAAGGCGAAGGATAATAATGCGAACCGTGTCTGTAACCGGTACGATCAGTACACAGAGCAGTGTGCCAATCGTCGCACCAAACCTGGCGGGCGCGTCGGACGCGAGCGAATAATTGGTGTTCATGAACTCAATGGAAAACACAGCCAGCGCCAATCCAATAAAAAGCGAGCCTGTTTCCCCCATAAAGATTCTCGAGGGCTCCCAATTCAACAGAAGAAAGGCAATGATGGCTCCTGAGAGTGCAAAGCACACCGTAGTGTAGTTCGAATGCCCTGCGAAGTAAAACCAGAATCCAAAAAAGACCAGGGCCACGAGGGCGAATGTGCCGGCAAGCCCGTCGATGCCATCGATCAGGTTGAATGAGTTCGTTAGGATAATGGTCACGGCCAGTGTCAGAAAATAGCTCACTCCCGGGTTGAGAGACT
>CAZIAG010000220.1:0-2424 GCA_964537375.1 uncultured Roseivirgaceae bacterium | reverse complement strand
AGATGTGACACGAATATCAAGGACAAATACGATTAACGTGGCGAGGAGTGCCTGACCGGCAAGCTTGTACCTTGGACGCAGATGAATGAGGTCATCACAAAGTCCAAGTACTACGGGTACGGCGAAAATCGCAACAATGGCCAGGAACTCACGTGATGCGATCGAGGGTGCAAAAAACGCCACTGCGAGGGCAAAGCCGATGAAAATGCCAAGCCCCCCGAGGGTTGGCGTGGTCCGGGTGTGAATGCGGCGTCCGCCGGGGATGATTAATAGATTTTTTTTTTTGAAATGCTGATCACTGCAGGCAGAGCTGCGAGAGCTATAATAAAGGCAGTGACCGCGGAGAAAATCGACTTAATCATAAGGGGCTTCGATGTAAAAATAAAGAAAAAAGGGTTCGGCACCAGCCCAGGACGGTATTAATACGCCTGCTGATCACCCTTGATGAGCGTGATGATCGTGGCAATGATGATCTTCAGATCGAGGACAAAAGACCAGTTCTCGATGTAAAAGCGGTCGAGTTTTAGTCGATTCTTTAAGGCAATATGGTTGCGGATTTCACCACGATAGCCCTTGCATTGTGCCAGTCCGGTGATACCCGGCTTCACGATGTGACGTGCCATGAAGCGCTCCAGTCTCTCAGAATAGATCTTCGTGTGATATAGCATGAAAGGCCGCGGACCGACCACCGACATATTTCCAATGAGTACGTTGAAAAACTGCGGCAACTCGTCGAGACTTGTGCGGCGCAGAAAGGCCCCCACTTTGGTAACGCGCTCGTCCTTGTACGAGGTCTGCACCTTATCGGAGTTCCCGTTAAGGATCATCGTACGGAACTTAAGGCACCAGAAGTTGTTGTTGCCTTTCCCGGACCTGCGCTGTACGAAAAATACGGGTCCCTTCGATTCGAGCTTGATGGCCAGTGCGATAATCGGGAGAAGCCAACTTACTGCCAGGATGGCAATGATCGAAAAGGCAATGTCGAATGCCCGCTTGATTGCCCTGTTGCGCGCCTCGTCCAGGGGAAAGGAGGTCACTTCGAGGACCGGCAGCTGGTCATGACGCGTGATTTCAAATCCTTTCGTCTCAAACCCTCGGAAGTCTTCGACGAGCTTGATCTTGATAAAGTTCATCTCACCGAGTTCGATGATGCCCGGGATGATCGATCGTCTCACATATGGCAAGCAGCAATAGATCTCATCAATTCGGTTGATCTGAATAAATTTTGGAATTTCCTGCACCGTTCCGAGCCAATAATCACCAGGCACCGGTTTGTTGTCAAAGAATCCAAGGAATCTGAAGCCGTATTCAGGGTGAAGGCGGAGGAATTTGCGAATATCTTCCGAGAGTTCGCCATACCCAATAATCGCTACGTTGCGATAATTGTATCCGTATTTCCTGTACATCCGAATGGAGTACAAGTACACGCCTCTCCATACCAGGATGATGAAAAGGAAGATAACGTAAGAAAAGAGGAAATGCGAGCGGAGACCGGCGTTGTACTCCAAAAAATACAACGTCGACGCGATGATCAGCAAATGCACGAAGGCGTTCTTGCCAATGTCAATCGCGATACGTGAAAATTTGGAAATCCGGGATACCTGGTGGACTTTCGAAAGCAGTGAGAGAATGACCCAGGCGCCATTGCTGACCACAAGGATATTCCAATACCTACCGTCGAGCCGAACTGGCTCCTGGAACCAAAATGCCATGATAAAAAGGGAGGCATTCAGGGCGGCAAGGTCCCCCAGCAAGACGAGAAGGTCTAAGTACCTCGAATACCTGTAATTATTCGCTGGCATTTGAAAATTAGACACAAAAATAGGCTTTTGGGTTTAATTTGCCGCCAGAATTAATCGTAACCTTCACCGACCTTCTTTTTTCTGTTGGAAACGACCACTGACATCGCACTTCTGGTCCCTCATTACAATGAACTCCCGGCACTCGAGGCCAGCCTGAAAAGCGTTTCGTTTTCGGGAAAAATGGTCGTTGTGGTCGCCGATGATGGGAGTGTCGAAATGCACACACCCGGCCCCGAATGGGCTGCCCGTATTGAACGTGTGATCGGATGCCCCGTAATCGTCCTTCGGAACCCCAAAAATGAAGGTATTGAGCGGACCTTAAACCGTGGCCTCGAATATATTTTGAGAGAAATCCGGCCCAAATACGTAGCTCGTCTTGATTGCCGCGATATGAACGCTTCAGGCCGCCTGGACGTCCAGTTTCGCTTCATGGAGGAACATCAGAAGATTTGTTTACTCGGGTCATGGGCTGATGTCGTTGAGGAGGGCAAGCGCCTCTACACGATTCGGGTGCCGGAGACCCATCGGCAGATCAAGAAACGGATGTTTACCAATAACAGCTTTGTACATCCAACCGTAATGATGCGTATGTCGGCTATTGAGCAGGTTGGGTATTATCCGT
>CAZIAG010000219.1:4555-6710 GCA_964537375.1 uncultured Roseivirgaceae bacterium | reverse complement strand
GATGATAACCACTTTCACCTTATCGAAAGGACAATGATCAAATGCACGAAAGATCTCCTTGCCGGGAGGGTAAACGGTTGCCGTCCGGTATTCCGACCGGACGAACTCCGTCAACTGCGCGAAGTATGGCTTCTCAAATTCATCGGATAATCGTTCCTTCCATGAAGGGGCGATCTTTACGTCCATGGCATGCGTTTTACTGGCAAAAATAAAAGGAACAAAGGCAGGGAAAAATTCAAGCAGGCGTTCGGTCGAATAAAAGTTTTTGATTTTCAATAACTTATATCATCCGAAATCGGTACGACCGAGAAATCCAAAAAATTAATACTTTTGACCTGTATGGTTACGGAAATCACCCAGGGAATCAAGGTGAGTGTCGAGACGGAATACCAGCCCGCGTATTCCAGTCCGAGCCAGTATCACTACGTATTTACCTACCGGATCACCATTGAGAACGGTAGCGAATACACCATCCAGCTGATGCGTCGACATTGGTACATCAGTGACGCCGGTTTCCCCCGCCGCGAGGTCGAGGGCGAGGGAGTTGTTGGCCAGCAGCCCGTACTGGAACCCGGTCAGACCCATCAGTATGTATCCGGGTGTAACCTGAAATCAGGAATCGGCAAGATGCAGGGTACGTACCTGATGGAGCGCATAGTCGATGGCTCAACCATGCGGGTGAACATTCCCGAGTTCACCATGATCGCGCCATTGCGCCTCAACTAGTGGCGGACGTTGTTTTCCAAACGAAGTCGTATTTCTCCTATTGGCTGGATGCGGTTGACGAGCATTCCCTCCATTCTCCATTCTTTTTTGATTTCTATACGCAAGTCGTAAAGGATACCGGCGACCGGTCGTCTTTCCTTCCCATCGAACGCCTTCGCAGGCAGCTGTTGAGCAACACCCGTTCCTTGGAGATCAAGGATTTGGGAACCGGCGGATACACACACCGTCGCATTAATAAAATAGCCAGGACAAGCCTGACGTTGCCCCGGTACGCGCGGCTGCTGTCACGGTTGGTGAATTATATGAAGGCCGAAACGGTCGTCGAACTGGGAACGTCGCTCGGCATTACTACGCTTTATCTCGCGTTGCCGGCAAAGGCGCGCGTGACTACGTTCGAAGGATGTCCGCAAATTGCAGCCATGGCCTCGTTAACCTTCGAGTTTGCGCGCGCGAAGAACATCCGCCTGCTGGAGGGCGATATCGCGACGACGCTGCCCGCCTGGCTCCAACGTGTCCGACGGCTCGACTTTGTATATATCGACGCCAATCACCGCTACGATGCTACGATGAAATACGCGCACCTGCTATTTCCATGCGTACATGAGAAGAGCGTCATCGTAATCGACGATATTCACCACTCCGCCGGCATGGAACGCGCGTGGAATGAACTCCGTCAGCACGACCTCGTACATGCGTCCGCGGACCTCTTCCGGTGCGGACTCTTGTTTTTTGATCCATCACTGAACAAACAACACGTTATCTTACAGGTTTAACCGTTGAATTACAGCCGGATAAGCTCTATTTTTGCAGCATATTATTATCGGATTTTTTAATGTCCACGCCTTCTGCTAAAAAGCTGTTCGCCAGCGCCAATGAAATGAACGATCACACCGAAAAGACCGAGACGCCAACACGTAAGAACAATAAGACCGCTATCATCATCGCCTTTATGGCGATCGTGATCATTATACAGGCAATAAAGATCTACTTCGACATGCAGGAAAAGCAAAAGGTGCGGACGCAACTCGTCACCACAGAAGAGGAACTGGCGACGACCTTGCAACGCATGAACGAGATTCGCGATGAACTTGAAATGAAGATCGCGGAAGTTCAGCAGCTGGGCGGCGATGTGGCAGATCTCCAACTGGCGAAATCCGAGATCGAGAACGAACTGCGCCGTACCATCCGGGCAACCGGAAAGGAGATCAAGGCGCTCAAGGACAGGATCGAGGGTTACGAGCTGCTGCTTCGAAACAAGGATGAAGAGATTGAGCATCTTAAATCGGTCAACAATGAACTGCTGGTAGAAAACCGCTCCCTGAAAACACAGAAAAACCAGCTTGGCGACTCCCTCAATCGTCTAAATCAATCGAAGGAGAACCTGGCCACCAAAGTGGCGATCGCCTCTCAATTGAAAGCTGAGAATATC
>CAZIAG010000219.1:0-4545 GCA_964537375.1 uncultured Roseivirgaceae bacterium | reverse complement strand
CATTGTTGCCGTCAACGAGCGTGGACGGGAGCGAGAATCACCATTCAAGAGCCGGCAGATCGGCCAGTTGAAGGTCGAGTTCAATATTGCGGAAAACAATGTCGCCCCGATCGAGGGAAAAAAGATCATGATTCGCATCATCGATGAAAATGGTCAGGTTCTTTTCGATGTCGCGCGCGGATCAGGGACCTTCATCTACCAGGGTAAGGAGGAATTCTACACAGCATCGCAGGACATTCTGTTCGACAACACTCGTCAAAAACTCAGTTTCCTTTACGACAAAGGCTCCGAATACGCACCGGGCACCTACACCATGGAGGTGTATACCGACGACTATAGAATGGGCAGCGGCACATTTGTCGTGAAATAGCCGACTTCATCAAACTAAGTCGACCAAGACAGCCCCGGGCCTTGAACCCTGGAATTTGGGACCTGGAGACCTCGGGCCTCGAAAACTTGCGCCGTGAAAGAGGCCTCCCCGTAATAGACTGTAAATCAGTTATTTCACCAAAACCACGCATCGGCGTTTTAGAATTAGCCGCCTTTTCCTACCTTTGCAGGCTCAAAACCAGTTTAATACATGAAAAACTACGAGACGGTATTCATTTTAAATCCCGTTTTGTCTGAAGATCAGGCAAAGGATACTGTCGAGAAATTCGTGAATGTGTTGAAGAAGGCCAATGCGGAGATCATCAACATCGAGCATTGGGGCCTGCGGAAGTTGGCCTACCCGATCAACAAGAAGTCAACAGGCTTTTACAATCTCATCGAATTTGCGGCAGAATCCCCGGTCATCAACACGCTTGAGACCGAATACAGGCGGGACGAGTCGGTAATGCGGTTCCTTACCACGGCGCTTGATAAGCACGCTGTGGTTTATAACGAACGCCGCCGCAAAGGAGAATTCAAGAACAAAAAAAAGAAAGCTGAGGAGGAGCCTGCATCATGACGTTAATGAACGAGCCCATCAAGCGCGCAGAGGTAAAGCCCAAGTACTGCCGCTTCAAGAAAAACGGTATCAAGTATATCGATTACAAGGACCCGGACTTCCTGCTGAAGTTTGTCAATGAGCAGGGTAAGCTGCTGCCCAGGCGCCTGACCGGAACGAGCGCTAAATTTCAGAAGAAGGTGGCCCAGGCTGTCAAGCGTGCACGTCACCTGGCGTTGCTTCCCTATGTCGGTGACTCACTGAAGTAATCGTCAACCTTAACGCGAAACGAAAATGGAAGTAATACTTACACAGGATATCGCAGGCCTGGGATATAAGAATGACGTGATCAAGGTAAAGGCTGGTTATGGCCGCAACTACCTTATCCCGAATGGCTTTGCACTTATTGCCAACGAGGCAAACAAGCGCCTGGTCAATGAAAATATCCGCCAGGCAGCGCACAAAGCGGAAAAGATCAAGCAGGATGCGGAGGCGCTTGCCGCCCGGATCGGCGACCTCACCGTTGAGATTAAGGCCAAGGCCGGTGAAAGCGGCAAGATCTTTGGCGCAGTCACAGCCCTTCAGATCTCCGACGCCCTGAAGGCTAAAGGCTTTGACATCGAACGAAAGAAGGTAGCCCTAAAGGAAAGCCCGAAACAACTGGGCACCTACTCGGTCATTCTGGACCTCCACAAAGAGGTGAAGCATGAGATCAAGATCACGGTAGTCGCGGAGTAATCCCGCAGTCTGCTGAAACGTAATGAGGGATCGTTTGCAAAATGCAGACGATCCTTTTTTTTGCCTCCGGATGCAGGATCTGTTAACGTAGGTCTTTCCAAAACTCAACGCGAACTGGGCGCTTTGGAACTCCTCGAGCCTTCGGCCCTTGGAATTTGGAATCTGGACCCTGGAATCCGGGCCTTGCGATTTGCAACCTAATAATGGTACCTCACAAACGCCTCCATAGCCTCGTACTCGGCTAACCCCAGCTGGTTGTACGCTGCAGCCGTTGCGTGATTCCGGTCCTCAGCACGCATCCAGAACTCGCGTTTGTCAGTACCCGGAAACATGGCGCTATCCTTCTGCGATTGGTGCTTGAAAATCGCACGGCGCTTGCGCATCAGTTCATCCGGACTAAGCGGCACAGCCATCTCAATCTGGTCGATATCCCATTCCTGCCAGGCGCCACGGTAAAGCCACAGCCAGCAATCTTTCATGTAGTCTTTGTTTTTGAGACGCTTCAATGCCTCAAGGATGGCCGCGAGACAAACCCGGTGCGTCCCATGAGGATCGGACAGGTCGCCAGCAGCATAGATCTGGTGTGGCTTAATCTTTTCAATAAGGTTAACGATTAGCGTAATATCCTCTTCACCCAATGGCTTCTTTTTCACGGCGCCGGTTTCGTAGAATGGCATGTCGAGGAAGTGCATTTGTTCGTCCGGAATACCCACGTACCGGCCACCTGCTTTCGCTTCTCCTCTGCGGATCAATCCCTTGATCCGAAGGACCTCCGGGCTGTCGAGTTCTCCAGGACCTTTTTTCCTGATCGAATCGACTACCTCCTGGTAGAACTTTTCACCGTCTTTCTTCGAGAGTCCGAACTCCTCATTGAAGTCGCGCACAAAGTCGGCAAAGCGAACAGCGTCATCGTCAAACACCGCAATGTTACCCGACGTCTGATAAGCCACATGCACCTCATGTCCCTGGTCGACCAACCGGATAAACGTTCCACCCATCGAAATAACATCGTCGTCGGGATGGGGCGAGAAAATGATCACGCGTTTTGGAAACGGCTTTGCGCGCTCCGGGCGATTCGTGTCGTCTGCATTGGGTTTTCCTCCCGGCCACCCGGTAATCGTATGCTGAAGGTCGTTGAACACTTTGATGTTCACCTGGTAAGCAGAGCCGTACTCGGTGATGATATCACTCATACCGTGCTCCATGTAATCCAGGTTGGTGAGCTTGAGCACGGGCTTGTTCACCGTCATGCACAACCAGACAACAGCCTTCCGGATGAGACGGTCGTCCCACTCGATGGTGTCAAGCAACCAGGGCGTCTTCTTGCGGACCAATTCCGACGACGCGGCCTCATCAAGGACTACCAGGCAATCGTTGTGGTGCTGCAGAAAGGATGACGGGATCTGGTCGCTTACCGGTCCTTCAACAGCACGCCGGATAACACCGGCTTTCCCCTCACCCCATGCCATCATGAATACCTTTCGGGCTTTCAGAATAGTGCCCACTCCCATGGTAATTGCCTTGCGCGGAACGTTCTCTTCACCGAAAAAATCACTGGCCGCGTCAATGCGCGTTACCTGGTCGAGCGTTACCAGCCTGGTTAGCGACCTTTCTGTTGAGCCTGGCTCGTTGAACCCGATATGGCCGGTGCGGCCGATGCCGAGGATTTGAATGTCGATACCTCCCAGTGAATCGATCTTTGCTTCATACCCCCTGCAATATTCGCCAATCTTTTCCTTGGGCAGCGTCCCGTCCGGGATGTGAATATTCGCTTTCGGGATGTCAATGTGGTTGAAGAGGTGTTCATTCATGAACCTGACGTAACTTTGCAGCGCGGCAGGTTGCATCGGATAATATTCATCCAGGTTGAACGTATAGACATTCTGAAAGCTGAGCCCCTCTGTACGATGCAGATTCACCAGTTCGGCATACATCCGCGTAGGTGTTGAACCGGTGGCCAAACCCAGCACGCAGTGGCGATTCTCCTTTTGCCGTTCGCGAATCAGGTTGGCAATTTCACGGGCTACAAAGACGGATGCTTCTTCCGAGTTCTTGAAAATCTTGACGGGAATCCGTTCAAAGGCGGCGAGGTCGTTGGTCATGTATCTCACGTTAAAAATTAGCTGATCTTTCGCCCCATGCCGATCCCCTCAAACCAACGTCCCCCCCGGCAGGCATTTCCTTATTTTTGGGCTCGGTCCTGCGTCCATGGACCACGGGTCAAAATAGGTAAAAAAGTGCGAAATCTTCAAGTGTTTGCGGTAACATTAGTATTATGAAGGACCTCAGAACGGAAATCAGACCCCGCCCATCCACCCGTCTTTTCGGGCTAAAAACACCCATTCTGACAATCGGCTCATGCTTTGCCGATGCCATCGGCTCGCGACTGGCCAAATACAAATTCTCCAGCCTGGTGAATCCCTTTGGGGTGATCTACAATCCCATATCGATCCATAAGGCCCTGGATTTTGCCACCCTCGACAAAACACCAGCCCCCGACAGCCTCATTCAACGCGACGAGGTGTGGGTCAGCTTCGACTTCCATTCCGAGATCTCGGCGCTGGAACCCGAGACGTTACAACGCACCATCGGGCAACGGATTTCCCAAGCCCGTATGTTCATCAAATCCGACGTGCGCGTCATTATTACCTACGGAACCGCATGGGCATACCGCCGGGTTGACACCGGCGAAATCGTCGCCAACTGCCACAAGTTGCCCGGGAATACATTTTCAAGATTCCTTCTCAGCGAAAACGAGATCGAAGAGGCCTTTAGAAGATCATACGACGCGATCAGAAGCGTTGCCCCCAAAGCGGGCTTCATTCTGACCGTGAGTCCGGTCAGGCATGTTCGTGACACGCTCGAGTTGAACAGTGTGA
>CAZIAG010000218.1:0-6747 GCA_964537375.1 uncultured Roseivirgaceae bacterium | reverse complement strand
GGCGGCAACCGATAGTCTTGCCCAGGTGACAACGCCGCGCACGGCAAGTCCGGCCGCATCCTTATCGCAAACGATCGGCATCTCAACGGTAACGGTTAACTACTCAAGGCCATCCGTACGCGGTCGTGAGGTATGGGGTGCTCTCGTGCCTTACGGATGGAACGCACAGGGATTCGGCAACGGCAATTCCGCACCATGGCGCGCTGGTGCGAACGAAAATACGACGATCACGTTATCACACGAGGCAAAGATCGAAGGCACGACGGTACCAGCGGGCACGTACGGACTGTTCTATGTGATCAATGCAGATAACTCCGGCGAAGTCATCCTGTCGAAAGATTATCGCTCCTGGGGTAGTTTCTTTTATGAACCCAAACAGGACCAGCTCCGCGCGAAGATCACGATTCGCGACCACCCGCATACCGAAATGCTGACGTACGATTTCATCAACGTCGGGAAAAATTCGGCAGAGCTCGTACTCAACTGGGAGAAAAAGCAATTCCCTGTAAAAATCGAGTTCGCCGTTGACGAAATTGTTATGGCCAATGCGGTGGAAGAATTGAAAGGCCCAGTGGGCTTCACGCCACAAGGTTTCATCAGTGCCGCCAATTACGCTCTCCAAAACGACATCAACCACGACCTGGCGCTCCAATGGATCGACCAGGCACTGGTCAATGATAATTCATTTGCCGCAAAACGCATAAAAGCCGGGTTGCTTGAAAAGGCTGGCCGGACTGAAGAGAGTAGGAAGATTATGGAAGACGCCATTGCCACCGCCACCGAGGGTGAATTGAACACCTACGGCTACCAGCTATTGAACCAGAGTAAGCACGATGAAGCGATCAGGATGTTTTTGATGAATACAGAACGGCATCCCAAAAGCGCAAACGCCTGGGATAGCCTGGGAGAAGGATACGCCATCAAGGGTGATAGGAATAATGCCGTCAAGTGTTTCAAAAAGTGTCTTTCCCTTAATCCTCCCGCCAACGTGAGGGCTAATTCTGAGAAGTACCTGAAACGGTTTGATGCCCTGTGAGAAAATGCGGATCGTCCCGTCATGCAGGACGATCCGTCAATTAATCACATGATTACGCCAGCCTAAGCTGGTTCCGTCGAATCGTGCCCCTCAAGTTTGACGAGCTTGTTGTAGATGCCCAACAACAGAAAGGGCGCCGCCCATTGTCCAATGAATAATGCCAGGTGGTCTTGCTTAAAAAGTTTCAACGTCAGGGAAGAAGCCATCGCCGTTACCGACGCCCAAAGAAACGTGTCTGACGGCAGCTTTGCAGTTTGCTCCTCGATCGTTTTTGCAACCATTCCCTCTTTCTTCCGCGGGTTGAAATTTGCCGCTTTGTGCTTCACATCTTCAGCCATTGCCTTTACATCAGTTGCCATAGTGGTAATTGTTTAATGTGTATTGAATCTTTGAATTCCGAATCCCGCAAGCAATAAACCGGCATTAGACAGGGCTTACTGACGGGCCGTTCATGTCAACGATAAAATTCTTGTACCGATTGACTGCATCGACAACGGTTCATGAATAACCGGAGTGGAAAGGAGTGGTCGAACCGCCGCGGTCTCAGCGCGGGATAAAAGAAAGTTCAACGGTATCCATTTGCTCGCGCGAGCGGTAGTATTCGTCCATTCGTTTCCGGTTCTTCCTGATGTTTGCTTTGACGGCCTTGGGGACCTGATTTCGTTCTCCTGGCCGAGGACAATCCCACTCTTCAATATTTTCCGCGCTTTTGACCGGTCTCGACTTGGGTCGCTGATACTTAGCCGATTGAGGCTTTTCTTCGGCGGAGGCCGCCAGCGAACGATAATACTTGTGCATGTAATTCGACGGCCGCTTATTGAGCTTAACCACCTTGGGTTTAGGACAACGCATGTCATTAACGCGGCAAGAACCTAGAGCCACTAGCAGAACCACCAAAAGAGCCACACGAACCATCATGATATTCGGGAAGACGGCGATAAATTCTGTACCAAGTCAATTTAGGACATCTTCCTATAAAACGCACCAGCAGCTGCAAAAGTATTTTCGACGGAGGAGCGCCGGTACACGCGGCACGTTTTTTACCCGTTTCAGAGGGTATAAACGCGAATCATGTCAGAAAAACGGCCATTGAATCGCAGGGAAAAGCTGATAAGGGGACTGGCTGTCGTCGTGGCCGTGGTGGTGGCCTTGCGTCTCGCACTGCCCTATATCGTCCTGCATTTCACGAACAAGACCCTTGCGAACCTAAACGGTTACCGAGGTCGAGTTCACGATATCGACCTGGCCTTGATACGCGGCGCCTATAAGATTGACAGCGTATACATCAATAAGGTCGACAGCACGACGCACAAGGAAACGCCTTTTTTTTCAGCGTCACTCATCGACCTTTCACTGGAATGGCGTTCCCTTTTCAAAGGGTCATTGGTCGGTCAATTGAAGTTCACAAACCCGGAATTGCAATTTACACGCGACAAGGTTGAACCCGACGACGTGCGGAAGGATTCCGTCACCTTCAAGCAACTCCTGGAGCAGTTCATGCCGCTCAAGGTGAACCGGTTCGAGGTTATCAACGGCACTATTCGCTACAAAGACCCCAACGTCGAACCCCCCGTGGATGTGGCACTCACGGAAGCAAACATTCTCGCGTTGAATCTCCGAAACAGTTACGACTCCGCCGAACTTTTGCCAGCGTCCATCGAAGCCCGGGCAGGTATCTACGGGGGATCCCTTGTCTTTAAGATGCGAATCAATCCGTTAGCGGAAGCACC
Organism: uncultured Roseivirgaceae bacterium; assembly: GCA_964537375.1. GTDB lineage: Bacteria > Bacteroidota > Bacteroidia > Cytophagales > Cyclobacteriaceae > Chryseosolibacter. Next base: position 3,981 of record CAZIAG010000218.1, on the reverse strand, counting down.
AACGTTCGACCTCAACGCTGCAGTCGAAAATACAGACCTCACAAAACTCAACGACTTCTTCAAGGCATACGCAAAAGCCGACATCAATCAGGGTACGTTCGGCCTGTATACTGAAGTCGCCGCCAAGGACGGCCGTTTTGCCGGATATGTCAAGCCGCTGCTACGCGACGTAAAGATGCTGGGCGCGGAAGATCGTAAAGACAACATCCTTAAGAAAGCCTGGGAGGCAATCGTTGGCTCCGTCGGCGAAGTCGTTGAGAACCAGCCGAAAGATCGCCTAGCCACGAAGATTCCATTGGAGGGGGATGTCGACGATCCCGACGCAAATGTCTGGTACGCGGTACTTCAGATCCTTCAAAATGCCTTCGTACAGGCGATCCAACCATCCTTGGATCAGGAGATCAACATCGCCACCGTGGACGAAGTCCAACCCAAGGATGACAAAAAAGGCATCGAAAAAATCCTTACGCCTGACGAAAAAAAGAAGCAGGAGCGGATCGAAGCCCGAAAGAAAAGGCGTGAGGAACGCCAGCAACGCCGGGAGGAACGCCGCCGCAGTCGCGAAGAAGAAAAAGGATGAACATGACGTTAGCAACGGACGTCCGCCAGCCAACCCGACAGCGGGCACATTCTTTTTTCACGCGATATGATGATTGTAACGGAAGAAGAAAAACTTGAAGCCCTCGCGTTTTACCGTGAATCCCTTGAACTCTTGTATGAAACCGGAGTAGATTTCATGCTGGGCGGCGCATTCGCTACCTTCCACTACACGGGCATGTACCGTGATACCAAGGACCTGGATATATTTTGTAAACCCGCGGACTACCCGGTGATTCTGAAATTTTTTCAGAAGCGCGGATGCAAGACTGAAGTGACCGATGCGCGGTGGCTGGTCAAGGTCTTCAAAGGGGAATACTACATAGACATCATCTTTAATTCCGTGAATAATATTTGCACCGTTGATGACTCCTGGCTCGACCACGCCAGCAAGGGAGAATTTGCTGGTGTGCCCGTAAAGTTCCTTTCCGCCGAAGACCTGATCTGGTGCAAGATCTTTGTCCAGAATCGCGAACGCTTCGATGGAGCCGACATCAACCACGTGATGCTGAGACACGGAACGAAACTGAACTGGAAGCGACTCCTCACCCGACTCGAACCCCATTGGCATTTGTTGTTGTCTCAATTGATCAATTTTCAATACGTTTATCCGTCGGATTTTCACGACATCATCCCGAAATGGCTCTTCGACGAACTCATCGAGCGCGCTCGAGGACAATATGATCTCCCCCCTGCCGTAGAGCGCGTTTGCAGGGGACCCGTGATCGACAATACTCAATACTCCGTCGATGTCAAAGAATGGCATTACAAATCACTTACCATTAAAACCGTCTGACGAATCATGCCGGAAGAAACCACCATAAAGTGCATTGCGGCAGTTGGGGATCTCCACGTGCGAGAGACGGACAAAGGAAAATGGATAGAATTTTTCAAGGAGGTTTCAAAAAAGGCGAACGTGCTGGTCATCGCAGGCGACCTCACCGATACCGGCGACGAGAGTGAGGCTCAAGTGCTTGCCGACGAATTACGCGCGTGCTCTGTACCGGTGGTTGCCGTGCTGGGTAATCACGATTTCGAAAAAGGACGTCACAAACTGATTCGTTCTATCATTCAGAAAGAGAATATCCACGTACTCGACGGCGAAGCGGTCGTCATCGGCGATGTGGGGTTCGCCGGCGTAAAAGGGTTCGGCGGAGGTTTTGACAATCACATGTTGTCGATGTTTGGTGAAGGAGCCATGAAGTCGTTCGTGCAGGAAGCGGTCGACGAGGCACTCCGTCTTGACCGCGCACTGGCCCGTCTCGACGCAGAATACGAGGACATTCAAAAACGCATAGTCTTGATGCATTATGCACCCATCAAAGAAACAATAATTGGTGAGCCGGAACCGATTTTCCCGTTCCTCGGATGCTCCAGACTATCTGAACCGCTGAACCGGCGGCGTGTACTGGCGGCGTTCCATGGTCACGCCCATGCCGGATCACTGGAGGGCAAGACCAGCAGCGGTGTCAGGGTGTTCAACGTATCAAAACCAATCCTGGTAAAGGCCGGCTATCAGTGTCCCTTCTACTCCTTCGAACTAAACGGCCAATAAAAAAACAAATCCTATTGACTAACGCAGAGACCATACCCTATGTATCGAAAAGTGTCAATTTGACCCTTTTTTAACTGTACCCGGCAAGGTCCTTGCGGAACCGCTCGAAGCAAATGGCGGCCGTGCCACCCCACAGGATCATATCTGGCAATCTGAAGTAAGAATTCTCATTCAATTGACAATTCTCGTTGTGTTTTATTCGCGTAATTGTGTGCAAAAACCTAGTAAACCAGTATGCCTGGCAAGATCGCAAACCTGTGGATCATCGACGACGACCCGATGGCGTCTTTTTACATCAAAAGACTGGCCGAACTCGGAGACCTGGCCGAGATCATCACGATTTACGACAAAGCCCGGGGCGCCGTTGAATCCCTCACTCACCATAAGACCAATGTCGAACATCTTCCCGATGTCATACTCCTCGACATCTATATGCCCGATATGGACGGATGGGCCTTCCTACAGGAATTTCAGGTCATCAAAGACCAACTGGCCAAACCGGTGAACATTTACATAATCAGTTCATCGAGTCACCTGAAGGATATCAACCGCGCGAACTCACTGGCCGAGGTGAAAGCCTATATCCAAAAACCGGTGACTAAAGAGAAACTAAGGGAGATCGTCAAGCCAGTACAGATCCATTAACACAACCCATCGGCATCCCACGGCAATACAAGGCACCTCCCCCCTCGGTCATCCGTTGATTAAAAGCCCACAAATGTCTTATTTTTATCAACGCACGTGACGTTGCGGACGTACTCCATGGTTGTCAGACCTCACTAGTGTCAAAAGACGCTAACAGGAGAGGCATGCTTTTTGAGTTCTTCATTCAGACAAGACCGACCCTCGGGCGAATGGAGCGGCGTATCATCCTGTTACTGTTGTTACTTCTTACTTCGGCGTGTTCCGACACCTTCGAGTACAGCCCGTATCAGTCCTTCGACAACGACGCACCTCGAAATCTCAATGCACTAAACCTTACCCGTCTCGGTTCGGCACTCAGCAACGACGATACGATCACGATCGTATTTGTCGGAGACGCACAACGGTTTTATGATGAACTCGAGGCTTTTGTCAAATCTGTAAACCGGCTGCCTTCGGTTGATTTTATCCTATTGGCCGGCGACCTATCAGACTTCGGACTACTGGAAGAATTCGAACTCGTACATGAACGCCTGAAAAAGTTAAACTCCCCCTACATCGCCGTACCGGGAAATCACGACCTGGTCGGTCGTCGTGAAGACGTGTTTACGCGAATGTTCGGACCACTGAATTTTTCGTTCGTATTCCAGGGTGTCAAGTTCGTGGCACACAACACAAACTCACGCGAGTACACGACGGGAAATGTCCCCGACCTCCAATGGCTGAGCAACGAACTGCTTCCTTCAGATGGTGTTCAGTATTACGTTGCGGTATCGCACGTCGCACCGTTTGATCCGGATTTCAACCGCGATCTTGAAGGACCTTACGCTGCTTTGCTGAGGGAAACAGGTTCGTTGCTCGTGTCGCTCCACGGTCATGCGCATCAGCATATGGACATCACTCCTTACAATGACGGTGTGCGATACATGACCAGCCATGCATTCAAGGAGCGTTCGTTCGTCTTGCTAAAGATCGTCCACGGTGAACTCTACAAAAATGTAATCCGCTACTAATGCAACGATCATCCCTGATCCTGATATTTCTCTTCCTCGCCCCGGGAGTGTTTGGCCAAAAGAAGCGTTCCCTCGCTCCCGATTTTGCCGTGTTGCAATACGCGGGCAGCATTGGGTTGATAAACGGTGGGTTGGGGTACCAGGTCTTCGAAGGTGCCTTTCGCGCAAGTGTAC
>CAZIAG010000217.1:0-6752 GCA_964537375.1 uncultured Roseivirgaceae bacterium | reverse complement strand
GATGCAGCAATCGTACCCTATGGCGACATGCCCATGAGTCCCGCGATGCTATCCTTGCATTACGGCCAATCCGTGTTCGAAGGAATGAAAGCATTTCGCATGAACGACGGGGCAATCAACATCTTTCGGCCAGAGAAGCACCTGGAAAGGATGAACAAATCGCTCGACCGAATGTGTATGCCGGCGATTCCGAAAGATCTGTGGTTTTCGATGCTTCAAGCGCTCATTGAAACGGATGAGGCTTGGGTTCCGTCGACGGATGGTGCATCGCTTTACGTGCGTCCCATCGTCTTTGCATCCGAAGCACGTCTCGGCGTGAACGTCGCCGATGAGTACAAATTCATAATCCTTACTTCCCCGGTGGGTCCCTATCAGGCAAAGCCGTATCGTCTAAAAGTAGAGGATTACTACGTACGAACCGCTGAAGGTGGAACCGGTTTTGCGAAGTGTGCGGGGAATTATGGTGGTGCTTTTTATCCCACCCAACGTGCTCGGGCCGAAGGATTCGATCAAGTCCTTTGGACTGATCACAAGGAACACCAATATATCGACGAGGTAGGGATGATGAACATCATGTTCGTGTTGAACGGAAAGCTTGTGACACCACAACTGTCGAGCGCCATCCTCGACGGTATTACGCGCGATTCTATTCTGACGATCGCGCGAGACCTGCCGTCGTTCAGCATTGAAGAACGCCGGATCAGTCTTGATGAGATTATCACTGGTTTCGAAGAAGGGGCACTTACCGAAGCATTCGGCACGGGCACCGCCGCGGTGGTCGCCCCAATTGCCCTCATCAACATCAGGGGGAAAGAATACCAGGTGCCCGTACCCGGCCCCACGAGTCTTCAGCAGATCGTGAAGAAAAAACTTAACAACATCCGGCTTGGTCTCGAGCCGGATCCATTCGGTTGGAATTTTGTTTTGAAGCGTTGACCAAAAGAACTGACGTTTTCAAAGGGCAGACATTCCCCTTCACTAAAGATCGACAGGAACATAATCGAGGAAGATCAAATGAGAGCAGTACTATTCAAAGGGAAGGACTCTTTACCGGCAGTTGAATCCGTGAAAATGCCCAAGCCGGTAAAGGATGAAGTGTTGATCAGAATGCATTGCGCCGCGTTGAACCACCGCGATCTTTGGCTATTAAACGGACAGGCAAAACCAAATGAAGGGATCGCCTTGGGATCTGATGGCAGTGGCGTCGTTGAGGATGTCGGAGACGATGCTGATCCCTTGCTCGTCGGAGCGGAAGTTGTTATTAATCCAAGCCTCGAGTGGGGTCCAAACCCGGTTGTACAAGGTCACTCGTTCCGCATTCTTGGTTATCCCGACAATGGAACATTTGCCGAGTATATCACCATTTCCAAAAAGTATATCTTCGAGAAGCCGGGGCATCTGTCTTTTCAGGAAGCGGCGGCCGTGCCTTTGTCGGGACTGACCGCTTACCGGGCATTGTTCAACAAGGCTCGACTCCGTGCCAACGACAAAGTTTTGATAACAGGGATCGGCGGAGGTGTCGCACTCTGGCTCCTTCAATTTGCCGTTGCATACAAAGCGCGTGTCTATGTCACCTCCAGTAGCGACGAAAAGATTTCGAAGGCCATCGGAATGGGCGCCGTCGCCGGATACAATTATAAGGATCCGGAATGGCCAGCCCGCGCGCAACAGGAGGCCGGAGGTTTTGATATCATCATCGATGGTGCAGGTGGCCCTCAGTTCCACCATTATGTCGAAATTGCGTTGCCCGGCGGACGGATCGTCAATTATGGTCAGACAGCGGGACTAATCGGAGAAATCTCCACGAGAATGCTTTACTGGAAACAGCTTTCCATTCATGGTAGTACCATGGGGACCCGCGATGAGTTTCTCTCAATGCTCGATTTTCTGGAGAGCCGACAGCTTCGTCCTGTGATTGACAGCACCTTTCCGCTGGAGCAAATTCAGGATGCGTTATCACGAATGAATAGCGGCTCACAGTTCGGCAAGATTGTGCTTAACATATCAGAATAAAGCATGGCTGAATTTGAAAAAACAGAAAGAACAACCATCACCCGGCTACCGAAACGGGGGACATACGACAAGGACACGATCTACTCAATTCTTGACGAATCCTTGTTCTGCACGTTGGCCTATGCCGAGAACGGGATAGCCTTCCAGATCCCAACCGGATTTTGTCGCATTGATGACAAGATATTCATCCACGGATCCGTGGGAAGCGGTTATATGCGCCACCTTGCCGACGCGAGGCCAACGGTGTCGATATCCGTTTCCTTAATGGACGGCGTGGTTCTCGCCCGATCTGCATTCCACCATTCGGTCAATTACCGTTCGGTGATAATTTTTGCTCAACCCGAAAAAGTGACCAACGAAAAGGAACTCGAGTTAATATTGCGGGAATTCACCAATAAAATGCAGCCGGGCCGTTGGAACGATATTCGAAAACCGACACCCGGTGAATGGAAGGCAACAATGGTATTGGCTTTTCCGCTGCATGAAGTGTCAGCGAAAATCAGAACGGGTGGTCCCGTTGACGACGAAGAAGATTATGCGTTGGATATTTGGGCGGGAGTAGTACCTTTGAAAACCCAACGAATGGCGCCCATCGCGGATACATCCCTGAAAAAGGGCATTCAGTTGCCTGTATATATGAAAACCTAACCGATCATGAGGAAATACTTGTTGCTTCTGTCTGTAGGAGGTACTTTAATCTTATCGTGTGACAATCCCAGAAAGAACGAACAAGTAGGAACAACCGCAAAGGACGCGGTTTCTCAGACGTCGCCAACAAGCCCTGGCAAAGACACGACAACTCCAACGCAGGCTACGGAATCGGTGGTCGACACGTTGACGACCGCGAGCCCGGAACCAGAGCCGGCATTTGACGAAAGTGATCCATTGTCTTACCTCAATCTAGATAACTATATCCAACCGGTGAGCGTTCCACTGGAATCAGACGTGATTCAGGAGGTGGACTCAACGTGCGCACTCCTGGTTTATCCCACGGATGCGCAATTGGAGGAACTGAAAAACAAAAATGGAGAAAACTTTCAATCGATAGCCATGGATAATACGTATTACCACGGCCTTGCCATTGAGATGCTCGATTCGATCAATGTTGAGACAATTACGGCGGAGACGAGGCTCATTCGCTTCCTCGATAAAAAGGGTCAGCGTACCTGGACAATAGACATCCGAAAGAAAGGAGCACCCGCATGGAACCTAATCTTTTTCAGGGAAGGCAAGGCTCCCGAGATTGTTCCTTATGCTGACCTGTCGCACGACAAGATCTACGAATACTTTGAAATCAAAAGAAAGTAATCACTCGCAGTGGGTACGATGGAAAAGCAAACCCGAAGAACATTTGTTACTACCGCCGCGGCGCTGGCCCTATCGGCGGCTGCAGGAAAAACCCAACCGGAAATGATCAATCAACCCAAAAAACGCCTTGCGCATCACGTCTTCTTTTGGTTGAAGAATCCCGACTCAAAAGAAGACTTGCAACAACTGCTAGACGGAATACGCACGCTGGAAAAGATCGAAACGGTCCGCGCTATTCACATCGGTGTACCGGCGAGTACTGAAAAGCGTGATGTCGTCGATAACAGCTACAGCGCATCGGAACTGCTGTTCTTCGACGACGTGGAAGGACAAAACACCTACCAAGTGCATCCCATTCACCAGGAATTCGTGAAGAGATTCTCTCACTTATGGGAACGGGTCGTCGTGTACGATAGCATCGAAGTCTAGTTTTTAGCCGACACGTTTCAGCAACGCCATATAAAAACCATCGAATCCGTCGGATGGCCAGCACCGTTTTTCGTCCATCATTTCGAACACACCCTGGTGGCGGTCGAGAAAGGTTTTCACTTGATGCTCGTTTTCCGAAGGCAAAATACTGCAGGTGGAATACAGCAGAATGCCATCACGCCTGACGATCGTCGAGTAGTCGTTAAGGATATCTCGTTGCAACGCGACAACCTTTGTGATAAACTCCTGGCTGAGTTTCCATTTTGCGTCAGGGTTTCGTCTCAGCACACCGATTCCTGAACAGGGCACGTCCAGCAGCAACCTGTCGGCCGAACCCTCAAGTCGCTTGATGACCTTCGATGAATCGATCAGTCGAGCTTCGAGGTTAGTGACCCCAGCTCTTCGTGCCCTCTTTTGTAGCTCATGGAGTTTCCACTGTTCAACATCCATCGCGATAATGCGACCCTTATTCTTCATCAGGGCAGCAAGGTGAAGGGATTTACCTCCGGCGCCGGCACACGCATCCACAACCCGCATCCCCGGTTCGACCCGAAGAAACGGCGCGATCTTCTGAGACGCGGCGTCCTGAATTTCAAACAAGCCTTCTTTAAACTCTTCAAGGGAAAAAACATTCTGCCTCTCGCGAAGAATGAGGGCTTCCGGAAACTCCCCCGGTGCTGTGGTGTGAATTTCCTTTTGTCCAAGGCGTGACATCAGTGCCTCACGCGATATCTTTAGGGTATTCACCCGCAAGACCACTTTTGCCTCCTCGTTGAGCGCAGCGAGTTCGCGATCCCAATTGGCGCCCAACTCGTGTTCGCCCAACTCATCCATCCAGTCGGGAATGGATTGCTCAACGCGACGGCTTCTTGATTTTTCGGCTTCCTGTCTGACTTTAGAAACTGAGACCTGTTTGAATTCGCTCCAGGACGGAAGCGTCACCTGATGGACGATGCACCACGCCGCCAGGCGTTTCCAATAATCCTCGGGACCAGCACCTGCCAGTTCACCCAGATAGCGGTACCATCGCACAATATCGTACGTCGTCTCGGCGATGAACCGGCGATCGCGCGAACCCCACTTTCGATTTTGCTTGAGCACTTTCTCGATGACCTTGTCGGCATAGCGGCGTTCTCCAAATATTTGCCGAAGCGATTCCACGACCGCTTCGGAAGTAGACCGGTGCAGGGTGATCGAACTACGTTTGTTGACAGGGCTTCGCATCGCGAGACAAAAATGCAAATAAATGGTTGAACCTGAAGGTACCCGGTTCCAGGGCCCATGACCCAATTCCAAGCACCCAGCGCCAACCTGAGCCGATGAAGTGGATGCCTTCGAATTGAGACTGCCCCGGTCGCTGGTCCACAGGTCGCTGGTGAGGGCCTTCTCCCTAACGGGAAGCGTTACCTTGGTTCGACTACAAAGCGGAATCCAGGTCGGATGTCTGTCAACCACTAGCCGAATCCCGGTCGTTCCACCCCTTGGCTCGTCGATAGGAACTAAAATGTCGTGTACGCGATATCCAGGCCACAGCCTTTGATTAACTTTGCATTACCTAACCGGATTTTCATGAAAGGCATTTTTGGGCTAATCCTTGTTCTTTTTACCGTTCCCGTGTATGGGCAGAAGTTGTTACAGAATCTGAAACGCGCTGCTGAAGAAAAAGCCAAATCCCTCGTTTCGGCTGAGAACGTCAGCAAAGCCGGAAACGCGTTGCTCACCAACCTGGAAAAAGAACGCGCGGAATTCGATTCTACGGATTTCGATTACGCAATCCTGGTAAGCGACAACTCCGGTCTGTTTGACGTACGGGAGAAAGGGGAAACCCGTGCCCGGCTGAGTTCCATTGCCAGCCTCTCGACCTCGTTTTACAACAACGCTGAATTCAGTGACGAAGAACGGGCACGCTTCCACCTTGAATCCGGTGAGGTCTTGTATGGCATGAAGAAATTTTCGATGGCGGAAAAACGGTTCAACGCAGCAAGGACCGCCTACGAGGACGCCGGGTTAACTGAAGACCTCGGCTATCTTAAGTCGATTTCCAACCAGGGACTGCTCTATACGACAATGGGCCGATTTACCCACGCCGAAGCGCCCACCGCTGAAGCGCTGGAGATCCGAATGGAGAAATTCGGAGAGGATAACATTGGCGTAGCCGCATCGCTTAACAACTACGGTGTGTTGCATTACAACGTAGGGCGATATAACGAATCGGAAAAATCCCTGACCAAGGCACGATCCATTATCGCCGCCAACAAGATGACCGCGACCATGCAACACGCTATCGTCCTGAACAACCAGGCCATGCTATTTCAGGCTATTGGGCGATACGATGAGGCGGAAGCACTGCTCAAGGAGGCCATCGCGATAGTTGACCGGCTACCCGGAAGCAAATCGAAAAATAACCTCCGCTTTCAATCCAATCTTGCGCTGCTCTACCAGCAGATGGGAAAGCCGACGGAAGCGGAAGAAATTTACCTTAGCATGGGACGTCGGCTTGGACGGAATTCACCTGAATACGCTAGCGTGCTCACGAACCAGGCCGCTCTCTATATCGCGATGGGCAAAGACGACGCGGTTGAAGGGCTTCTCAAAACCGCAGCCGATATCTTCAAGTCGAAGCTCGGTAGCGAGAGTCCTGCTTACGCGCGAAGCCTGAGTGATCTCGGAAATTTCTATCGTTACAAACTGCGTTATCCGGAGGCGGAACCGCTTCTGACGGAAGCCCTCGCCTTACGCGAAAAATCCCTCGGCCCCAATCACCCCCTGTTCGTCCAATCGAAGGAGGATTTGGCCATACTCTATTGGAAACAAAGCCAACCAGAAAAGGCCTACCCACTCTACAAGGAAGCGATGGATCGTTCGCTCGATTTCATCAACCGATACTTTCCCCCGATGAGCGAGGCGGAAAAAACGAAATACTGGGATGTCCTTTCTCCGCGTTTTCAACGCTTCTACAATTTTGCGCTGGAGAATTTCGAACCCAACTCAGCGCTCCTGGA
>CAZIAG010000216.1:0-6753 GCA_964537375.1 uncultured Roseivirgaceae bacterium | reverse complement strand
TTGCACAGCGTTCGCGAAGATGCAATTGTTGCCGATAATGCAGTCGTGCGCCACGTGCACATAGGCCATCAGCAGACAATTTTTCCCGATCTCGGTCTTGAATTTATCGGCCGTACCGCGGCTGATAGTGACACATTCGCGGATAACGGTGTTGTCGCCGATGAAGGTCTCGGTTCGCTCGCCAGCGAACTTGAGATCCTGTGGGATTGATGAAATTGAGGCGCCGGGAAAGACCTTTACATTCTTTCCGATCCTTGCTCCGTCCCAAATGACGGCACTGGGTCCGATCCATGAACCGTCGCCGATAACGACATCCTTTTGGATGGTTGCAAAGGGCTCAATTATGACATTTTCACCGATTTGCGCTTCTGGATGGACGCTTGCCAGGGGAGATATGCTCATGAATCTTTGCGGACTATGCTTGCGGTCATCGTTCCTTCACACACCAAGGTGTTCCCAACAAAGGCGCGCCCGTACATTTTGGCAATTCCTCGCTTGATCGGCGCGACCAGGTCGCATTGAATAACCAGGGTATCTCCGGGGAGAACCATTTTTCTAAACTTGATATTCTCGATGCCGAGGAAGTACGTCCAATAATTTTCAGGGTCCGGAACCGTGTTGAGCACCAGGATACCACCAATCTGAGCCATTGCCTCAATCTGCAATACGCCCGGGAATACCGGGTTTCCAGGGAAGTGGCCCTGGAAGAAGTATTCGTTGGCCGTTACATTCTTGACGCCGGCTACGCTTTCATTGTCGAGATAGATAATCTTGTCGATCAGCAGAAATGGATATCGGTGAGGCAGCGTGGCCGCAATCTTGTTGATATCCATAACCGGCGGCAGGCTTGGGTTGTATTTAGGACGGCCCAGTTTGTCGGCTTCGGCCATTGCTTTCTTCAGCTTCTTGGCAAAGGCGACATTCGCTGCATGGCCCGGGCGTGCGGCCAGCACTTGTGCCTTTAGCGGACGACCGGCGAGGGCCAGGTCCCCTACAATGTCGAGCAGTTTGTGGCGTGCCGGTTCATTCTTGTATCGCAACTCAACGTTGTTGAGAATACCTTCCTGTTTGACGGCGACCTTAGGTTTGCCGAGCATTTTGGCAATATTCTCCAGTTCGTTTTCCTTTACGACCCGATCGACGATAACAATAGCGTTGTTCAGGTCGCCTCCACGAATAAGATTGTTCTTATACAACATCTCTAGTTCATGAAGAAAACAAAACGTCCGGCAAGAGGCGATTTCCTTTTCAAACTGACGGATATCCGTAATTGACGCGTGCTGACTACCAAGTACCGGGGAGTTGTAATCGATCATCACCGTGACCCGGTAGTCGTCGAGCGGGAGGGCGGCAATTTCCACATTGCGGGCCGCTTCGCGATAGAATACTGGTTCCTGGACTTCAAAGAAGTCACGCAAGGCGTTTTGCTCCTCCGTACCGGCTTCTTTCAGCGTATCCACAAACTGCCGCGAACTGCCATCCATGATGGGGCATTCCGGGCCGTCGAGTTGGATAAGGACGTTATCAATCTCCAGTCCTACCAGCGCGGCAAGCGTATGTTCGATGGTACTGACCCGGGCACCGCTTTGTTCGATGGTTGTTCCCCTCGACACATCAACCACGTTTTCGCAGTCTGCGTCGATGCAGGGAGTTCCCGGGAGATCGATTCGCTGAAACTTGATGCCGTGATTGGGCTTGGCAGGCAAAAACGTCATATTGGTTTGAACACCAGTATGAAGGCCGACCCCTGACAAGGTCACCGATTTTTGTATGGTCTGCTGTTTGATGTTAAGCATATTGGCGGAAAGTCGGCAAATTTAACCTCAAATATCCGGATAATCCAATTATGAGGCATCGGATGCCGAAAACGATTGTGGCAGCATGTGGCATTATCGGTTATCCGTGGGATGGCCGCGGAGTTCGCGTACTTTGTTTTCAAGTTCCCTTAAGCGGTGATTAATATCGGGCAACTGCTTGAAGACGGCATACGACTTAAAATACTCCTTAACATTAAAGGCAGGATAGCCGATGACCTGGTCGCTGTCGGGAATGGATTTCAGTATACCTGACTGAGCGCCGATGCTCGTCCTGTTGCTGATAACCAGGTGGCCTGCGATACCAACTTGTCCGGCGATAACACAGTTTTCGCCGATACGGCTTGATCCGGATACACCACTTTGTGCTGCCATCACGGTGTTTTTTCCAACCTCGACATTGTGCGCGATTTGAATCAGGTTGTCGAGTTTGACGCCCTGGCGAATGATTGTCGAGTCGCCCAGCATGGTCGCGCAATCGATCACCGTGTTGCTGCCAATTGTTACATTGTCTTCCACGATGACGTTGCCGAGCTGAGGTATGGCCTTGTACGTACCATCCTCCTGCGGGGCAAACCCAAAGCCGTCGCTGCCGATGACGGCTCCTGAATGGATTACGCAATCACGTCCGACGCGCGTACCGGCGTATAACTTTACTCCAGGATGTAAGATGGTGTTGTCGCCGATGACGACATCGTCACCCACATAGACATGCGGGTAGACTTTCACGTTGTCACCGATTCTTACGTTGTTGCCGATATACGAGAACGCACCGCGGTAGATGTTTTTCCCGGTTGTTGAATTCTTGCCCAGGTAAGAGGGTTCTTCAATTCCTGTCTTTTGAAACGTTATGAGTTTGTGGTATTCTTCCAGTAATCTCGTAAAACTGGAGTAGGGATCATCGACAAGAATGAGCGCGCTCGCGATAGGTTTCCTCGGCGAAAAGTCTTTTTTCACAATAACAGCTGAGGCCTGCGTCGTGTATATATAGGGTTCGTACTTGGGATTTGATAAAAAGGCAATCTGGCCTTTCTTCGCGTCCTGTATTTTGGCCAGCATGTTGATCTTCTCCGACCCATCGCCTTTTACTTCGCCACCCAGCATGGTGGCTACCTGGTTGATCGTAAACTCCATGTGTTTTACGGTTGTGTTCAGTGGCCGGTCAGCGGGATATGGTTTTGCGGTTCAGCTATTGACCGATGCAATTCCGGGCTGATCGTCGGCGAGAATGCGACGCCGAGCACCTGGTAATCGGTCACAAAGATACGTTTTTGGGCCAGCAGAGATAGTTTTTTTTCACGATTTTACCCAATGCCCGGATGTTTGGAAGATCTGAAGCCTGTGCGATGTCCAACAACTCACCGCTGGCCGTCTTTATGTTGATTTGTTGTCCCTCGTTATAGGCTTCGTTAGTGACGCTGCCGTAGGAGAACAGGTATGCCGACTCTGCGCGGAGCATGGAAAACGTTTTTGCAATCGCCAATCGAAGTCGATCAACCGATGATTTTCGGATGGGTTCTCCACTCAGCTGAATTTTGAACAACCGTCGCGAGATGAGCATCCCGGCAATCAGGCTCAATATTTTGTCGTTGTGATTTCTCCAGAGTTTTATGGCGCCCCAAATGTCATGGTCGTCGAGCTGCCCAAACGCTTCCAACGCGGCACGGTCGTTCTTTAGCTTTTCGATCGTAAACGGCTCGTCCAGGAAGACGGCCAATGCGGCGCTTGCGGGAACAACTTCGCCGGCCTGGTTCAAAGCCTGAGCCCGACGTATCAGGTTCACGACCATGCGTTCGGCACTGACCGTGGTCTTGTGCAAATAAACCTGCCAGTACATCAATCGTCGAGCGTTGAGAAAATTTTCGATGCTATAGATTCCCTTGTGGTCCACCACGAGCTCATCGCGGTGAACGTTCAGCATGTCGACAATTCTATCCAGACCGATGGTTCCCTCCATGACACCGGTAAAAAACGAATCCCGTTGCAGGTAGTCCAGGCGGTCGATATCCAGTTGGCTGGAGACTAACTGATGAAAGAATTTCCGCGGGTAGCCATTGCGAAAGATTTTGAGGCAGAGGTCGAGCGCGCCATTGAACTCTTTGTTAAGTTCGTTCATTAGAAGGTACGACAGACTTTCGTGTCGCACGCCGGGCAGCAGGGTGTCTTCAAGTGCATGCGAAAGAGGGCCGTGGCCGATGTCGTGGAGCAAGACGGCGATCTGTGCCGATTCGAACTCCTCGTTGGAGATCTCGACACCTTTCCATCTCAGATTTTCCAGCACCTTGGTCATCAAATGCATTGCGCCGAGAGCGTGTTGGAATCGGGTGTGATTGGCGCCAGGATACACCAGGTCTGTCAAGCCCAGTTGTTTTATGAAGCGCAAACGCTGAAACCATGGGTGTGAAATGATCTCAAAGATCAATTCACTTTTTATGTGAATGAACCCGTAGACGGGATCATTGATAATTTTTTTCTTGGGCAGTGGAACCATTTTGATTCGGTGTAAAAATACACGGAAACTCCAAAGCGGCCATCTGGCATTATTTATTTATCGATAGCAATGCAGCTTTAAAGGCTAATGCTGAACAAAATTCCTGTATTCGCCGTGATTATTCAGTAAATTGTAAAAAATATCTATGCAACGATACAACATACTCTGGGCGGACGATGAAATCGACTTACTCAAGCCGCACATTCTCTTTCTTGAACAACGGGGTTATGATATTACGCCGGTCAACAACGGTGCTGAGGCGGTTGAGCTTTCGGAGGAGCGAAACTTCGATGTAGTGTTCCTTGACGAACACATGCCGGGAATGTCAGGCCTGGAAGCCCTTAGCCAAATAAAGAACCACAAGCCTAACCTGCCGGTCGTTATGATCACCAAGAACGAGGAGGAGCAGATTATGGAAGAGGCTATCGGCTCGAAGATTGCCGACTACCTTATCAAACCACTTAATCCCAGCCAGATTCTTCTCTCCGTAAAAAAAATCCTGGAAAATAAACGCCTCGTCACGGAAAAGACCAACCTCAACTATCAGCAGGAATTCCGACGGATCAGCATGGCCTTTCAGGATGTGCTGAACCACGAACAATGGGCGGAGATCTACAAGAAACTTGTTTTCTGGGAATTGCAAATGGACGAGAGCCAGGAGATGGCAGAAGTTCTTGAAATGCAGAAAACAGAGGCAAATGCCAACTTCGCACGGTTCATTATCCGCAATTACGAGAGTTGGTTGAACGACCCTAAGGCGGACAAGCCATTGCTTTCGCACCAGTTAATGAAAAAGAAGGTTTTCCCGGAGCTCGGCAAGGGCCGCCCGGTGTTCATGGTACTGATCGACAACCTGCGTTTTGATCAGTGGAAAGTGATCGAACCCGTGTTGAACGAGTATTTCTCGGTAGAACGGGAAGAGCACTACTACTCGATACTTCCCACCACTACGGCGTATGCCCGCAACGCGATCTTTTCCGGACAGATGCCGCTGGAAATGGCAAAGACACATCCCGACCTGTGGGTAGGTGAAGATGAGGACGAAGGGAAGAACAACTTCGAGCACGAGTTCCTTACCAAACAGTTGCGAAGAAACAACTTGTCCATCAAGAGCTCCTACCACAAGATCAAGAACCTGGAGGAAGGTCGCAACCTGGTAGATACGGTGAACAACCTGTTCGTAAATGACCTGAATGTCATTGTCTACAATTTTGTAGACATGCTTTCTCATGCGCGTACCGACATGGCCATGGTTCGGGAGCTAGCTCCGGATGAGTCGGCTTATCGGTCGATCACGCGGTCATGGTTTATTCATTCTCCGCTCATCGACATTCTGCGCAAGATCGCCGAGCGTGGAGGACGCGTGGTCATCACGACGGACCACGGTACGATTCGGGTCAAACGTCCGTTTAAGATTGTCGGCGATCGCTCCGTGAATACCAACCTGCGATACAAGCAGGGGAAAAACCTCGGCTTTGAAGGCGACAAAGTGATGCAGATTCAAAAGCCGGAGCGCGTTTTCCTGCCCCGAATGAATGTTTCAACGAGCTACGTATTCGCCATAGAAGACCAGTTTTTTGCTTATCCCAATAATTACAATTATTATGTGAACTTCTACAAAGACACCTTTCAGCATGGTGGTGTAAGTATGGAGGAGATGATCATTCCCATAATTTTCTTAAATTCGAAGAATGTGGTGTAGTGACGATGGCAAAGCCTGTCATGACGTTGGTCTAACCGACCTCATGCAGGCCGCTGAGTCGTTCATAAAGAAGGCCGGTAATATTAAGGTCTGGCTTTTTTACGGGGAGATGGGTTCGGGAAAGACGACGTTTATCAAGTGCCTGTGCCGGGTGCTCGGCGTGACGGAGAACATGAGTAGCCCGACCTTTTCTATCGTCAATGAGTATAAGGGCTCGGACAACAAGCGTGTTTTTCATTTTGACTTTTATCGAATCGGAAGTGAGACTGAAGCATACGATATTGGAACAGAAGATTATTTTTATTCGGGAGACTATTGCTTTGTCGAGTGGCCCGAAAAGATTCCCTCCCTTGTTCCGGCCGAACGAGCCGAAGTCCACATAACCGCTGAAAACCAAACGAAGAGAACATTAGTACTTTCTGTTCATGACGGACAAGAAGAAAACCGGATTTGAAGCGCTGGCCTCCAAAACCAGCCTTTATCCGCAAGAGCAACTTCAAAAAGTAACTAAGGGGAAACACTCCTTTTTTATCGGCCTGCCCAGGGAAATCTCGCTACAGGAGAACAGGATAAGTCTCACGCCCGATGCGGTCGCTTTGCTCGTCAACAATGGTCACGAGATATGGGTTGAGACCAAGGCTGGAATCGGTTCCAAGTTTACCGACAAGCAGTACAGCGATGCCGGTGCAAAGATTGTCTATTCTCCGGAGGAGGTATATAAGGCCGAGGTTATTTTGAAGATTGAG